>JAZKZQ010000151.1:0-7195 GCA_045612745.1 Cellulosilyticum sp.
AGCAATTTTAGAATATGTGAATAAGAATTATTCACAATATATAGGATTATATAATGATATATATCAAAAGGGAAAAAAGGATTATTGGGATGCGTTAGCTATTGAGATAGAAGAGTACTGTCACAAAAATGGAATAAAACATATTAACTTTTTCTATCACGAAAAATTAGTAGAGGATAAATTAAAAAAGAGAGTTTAATAAAATAAATCAATATGCTATGAATTTAACAGGAAAAGAAGAGCCACATATAATTTGTGTAGATTGATAAGAGGAGGAGAAGTATGCTTACACACATAGGAAGTCAAACGATTGAAACGGATAGACTTATTTTAAGGAAATTTATGTACTCAGATGTTGATGCCATGTTAAAGTATTGGATTGCAGATGAAAAAATTCAGTCTTTATATTCAGAGCCTACATATAACACGAAAGAAGAAGTAAATGCATTACTTGATAAATATATTAATGCCTATAATAATAGTAACTATTATCGTTGGGCAATTATTTTAAAGGAAAATAATGAGTGTATTGGCCAAATCGCATACTTTTTAGTAGATGATAAAAATCATTTTGCTGAAATTGAGTATTGTATAGGGTCATTATTTCAATGCAGAGGGCTAGCCACAGAAGCAACTAAGGCTATCATTAAGTATGGTTTTGAGCATATAAATTTACATAAAGTACAAATTTGCCATAAATCCATTAATATCCCCTCCAAAAGAGTAATTGAAAAATGTGGCTTTACTTATGAGGGAACATTAAGAGATTTCTTTTTTATGAATGGTCAGTATGTAGATAGACTGTATTATTCTATTTTACGTAGTGAATTTTATTTAAAGTAATTTTTAATTATCAATAAGGAGAGTAGGATGATGAATAAAATAGAAGTCAGATTAGCCCAAGCAAGTGATATCAAAGCATTAGCCAAAGTACAAACCTCATCTTGGAAAGTAGCCTTTAAATCTATTCTTTCAGCTGATGTATTAGAGCAGTACACAGATGTTAAAAGTTGTACACAAATGTTACAAGGTGTATTAGATGAAAGCAAAGGTAATCTGTATATAGCATACCTAAATGGTGAACCCTGTGGAGAAATATTTTGGTGTGATGATAATGAAGAAACAGCAGAGATTGTAGCTGTTCACTCTCTTGAAAGTTCATGGGGGACAGGTGTAGGACAAGCTATGTTTAATAAGGTGCTTCTAGATATTAAGGCTAGTGATAAGTCCAAAGTTTATTTATGGGTATTCGAAAAAAATATGCGTGCACGTAGATTTTATGAAAAGTATGGTTTTATACATAATGGTGAAACGAAAATAAGTGCCTTTGATAATGCAGTCGAGTTTAAATATATAAGAGACTTATAATCAGTATAAATATAGGTATGATCTTAAGAAAAGAAAGGATAAGAGACAATGGTTCTATTAGTCATAGACACACAAAAGTTAATCACTAACGAAAATTTATATGCATTTGATAAGTTTGTAGCCAATGTTGAAAAGCTCATACAGGTAGCTAGAATAAATAATATTGAGGTCATCTATGTACGCCATGATGATGGTATAGGCAATGAGTTGACAAAAGGAAATATTGGTTTTGAAATATATGAAAAGTTTAAACCTAGACCTACAGAAAAAATATTTGATAAAGAAGTTAATAGTGCTTTTAAGGAAACAGGCCTATTAGAATATCTGAGAAATAAAGGTGAAAAGGATATAATCGTGGTAGGTCTTCAAACGGATTACTGTATGGATGCTACTATAAAATGTGGTTTTGAACATGGCTTTCATATGATTGTACCATCATATACCAATACTACTGTGGATAATATATTTATGTCTGGAGAGCAAACTTACAAGTATTATAACGAATTGATGTGGCCTAAACGATATGCGAAATGTGTGACGTTAGAAGAAGTTATCAGAAGTATGGAAGCATCATTTGATAAAAGATAAATAAAAATGCAAAAATAACAATAAATAGTGATATAATGGTGGTATTAAATCTAGATATAAAATAAATTTATGGAGGATATAAAGATGATAAGACATATTGTTGCTTGGGACTTTGAAGAAGGTTTTTCAGAAAGTGAAAATATTGCAAATGCACAAAAGGTAAAAGAGGAACTAGAAAATCTTAAGAACCTTATTGATGAGATAGTAGAGATTAAGGTTTATATTCATGCCACATCAACAAGTAGTAGAAAGGTAATGTTAGATAGTGTATTTAATTCAAAAGAAGACCTAGAGAAATATCAAGTTCACCCTGAACATAAAAGAGTTGGTAAGTTTGTAGGTAGTGTCATGAAAGACCGTGTATGTTTAGATTTTGAAGCATAATAGAGAGACTTAGTGAACTAGAAATACCGATTTGTATTGAAGTAAACTAATATAGTATATAGGGAGATAAGGATAAGGAAGTTATGTGGGATAATTACAACGGCTATGATGTTGATAGGTGCAACGCCTATAATGGCAGAATCTGTTGATTTATTTATTGATGGATATAAGGTTCAAAGTAGTCTTGATGTGGCAGCAGATGAGTGTCCAGATATTGAAGTACCAGCTCAATTAGTTAAGGGGGTTACTTTAGTACCATTACGTTTTATAGCTGAAGCTTTTGGGACAAATGTAAATTATGTAGATGGTAAAGTAACAGTGGATACACCTGCTGTAGTGTATGATGGTGTAAAGATTAAGTCATTGCAATGTTATGTTGCCATGACAATGGGTGGCTATTTGAATGAAACGCAGTCTAATAAAACAATAGAAACAACTTTAGCTGATTTTAATCTATCATCCACAAATGAAGTGTCAAAACCTAAAGAATACACAGATTATCTTGGGTATGCAATGGATGTTAGTTGTTGTTATATAACTAGTTCTTATTACGCTGGTTTTGATATTGATGGAAATGAAGTATTTAAGTATGAAATCTATCAGTTAATTAATAGCCATGAAGGTACAGATATGCCGGGATGGCTACTACGTGATGTAAAAGCAGATAAATGGTATAAGTATACTAATAGACCTCAAGGGGATATTGGTTTTTGGAAGCAAGTTTATAATAATGCTGCCTAAAACTATGGGTAAGCATATACATAAAAAAGGAGATACGTTTATGAAAAAAGGTATAATATTTGATTTAGATGGTACATTATGGGATTCATCACAGCAAGTAGTTAAAGGGTGGAATAAAGCACTAGCAACTTACCCAGGACTAAATAAGCAAATTTCCATTGAAGAACTACAAAGCTATATGGGCAAGACAATACCTCAAATTGCTGCATTAATGTTTCCTGATATGGAAGAAGAAAAAAGACTTGCTATTTTACAAGCATGTTGTGATGAGGAGGAAACATATTTATTAAAGCATGGGGGGACTTTATATCCTCAGTTAAAGGAAGTTTTGGGAAGATTAAAAGAGAAGTATGAATTATATATAGTTAGTAATTCACAAGATGGTTATGTACAAATTTTTTTAGAGTATCATAAAATGTCTAGTTACTTTAAAGATTATGAGATGTCGGGAAGAACAGGCAAAAATAAGGGTGAGAATATTAAACTTGTTATGGAAAGAAATAAGTTAGATCAAGCAGTATATGTGGGAGATACACAAGGTGATTTAGATAGTGCAGATTTTGCAGAAGTTCCATTTATCTTAGCAGCCTATGGATTTGGAAACGTGGATAGAAAAACACATGCAATAACTCAGTTTTCAGATTTAGAAGAGATAATAGACCAATTTTTTAAATAATAAATGGCTCAAAGGTTAGTATGAAATCTAACCCTTGAGCCATTTAATTATCTATTCATAAATTTTTTCCAATCCCCATGAGGTATATAACGTCCCTTACTACGTACATAATCCTCATTGATATATAAGTAAACCCAGCACATTTCTACGCGGCCATCTTTTAATAGGATAGGCCTTTTTTCACGTACATATAAGTCGATATTAGGGTCCCCAGTATAGCCTTCTAACAAATCAATGCTTTTAAGATGTTTACTATGAGATAAGGTACAAATTTCACCATACACCGTATCATTTCCAGGCACGATAGCAGGATAACCAGCAGGTAAATGGTGTAAAGAATAATCTACGAGTTTACCTTCTTCGATATTGCCACGCATACGGTGCTTAAAGACTTTGTCATGATTCCAAAAGTCTTGACGTAAGGTACCATATACAAATATTTTTTCCATGGTGAGCCTTCTTTCTCGTTAGCAGATAGCGCCTGCTGCGATATGAATATCTTCTTTATGAGTTGCAGCGGCTTCAATACAAAGTGCAAGGCCTTTTGTAATATCTGCAGCAGCCATAGAAGGTTGATTTGGTTTAGAAGTTACTTGTGATGGTACATAAGGTACATGGATGAATCCGCCACGAACTTCTGGGAATTCTGTATGAATCATATGAAGTACACCATACATAACATGATTGCATACGAAAGTACCTGCTGTATTTGAAACAGATGCTGGAATACCTGCTTTTACCATAGCTTGAGTCATTGCCTTAATAGGTAAGTTTGTAAAGTAAGCAGCAGGACCATCAGCAGCTACAGCTACATCTACTGGTTCGTTACCTTCGTTATCTTTAATACGTGCATCATCTACATTGATAGCAACACGCTCTGGTGTAATACCAAAACGTCCACCAGCTTGACCAACGCTGATAATGCAGTCTGGTTTGTGAATTTCTACAGCTTCACGGATTTTTGCAAGACTTTTTCCAAAAACAGTTGGAATCTCTAATTTAATAACTTCTGTGTCCCCAATGTGATCTGGAAGTGCCATTACTGCTTCTAAAGCTGGATTGATACTTTCCCCACCGAATGGGTCAAAACCTGTAATTAATACTTTCATTGAAATAATCTCCTTTATAAATAAGTAATTTTATAATATATAAAACAAAATGGCTGTTAACATTTTAAATGTAACAGCCATTTTGTTAAGATAATGTGATGTTAGTCACTTATTTTTAAATATGCATCTAAGGTTTAGAATCCTAAGAAATACATAAGTGCAATGTGAACGATTAATAATGGAATCGCAACAAAGGCTTGATGTTTAATAACTGCATTTTTATTTTTAATATTAAGTAATGCTACTGGAAGCATATTGAAGTTAGCAGCCATTGGTGTAAGAAGTGTTCCACAGTAACCAGCTGTAAGTGCTAGTGCTGAACAAACTACGATATTACCACCTTGCATAAATACGAATGGTACCCCGATACCTACTGTGATTACTGAGAATGCAGCGAAGGCATTACCCATAATCATTGTGAAGAGTGCCATACCGATACAGTAAGCAGCTACCCCGATTAAAACATTTCCTTCTGGAATAAACTGAGAGATATTGTTAGCGATTACATCACCTACACCAGCTGCTGTAAAGAGTGAACCAAGTGCAGCTAAAAGTTGAGGTAAGATAGCTGTAACACCAACTGCTTGTAGCATACGGTTACTTTCCTCAGCAACTGCTTTCCCATTAGCTTTTGTGAGAAGCATTGTAATAATAACTGTAACAAATGCAGCAATACCAATTGCTACTGTACCACTATAGCTTGTGAATTTCGCAATTAAGATAACGAGAGCTGCGATAGTAAGTGATGGAATAAATACTTTATTTCCAAGTGCTTTAGCTTGCTCCATTGAGAAACTTGGTTGTGGTGCATTTACTTTACCCATTTTAACTTGTTTAGTAGCTGTTAAAATACCAATAACGATTAGTAATGCACCTACTAATGTACCTGGTAATAAACTACCGAATGTAAAGATTGTACCAAGGATGCCCCAGAAAAGTGTTGTACCAATACGTGCTGGGCTATTGGCATCTTTGATAATATTGAAGGCTACTAAATACATTAATAACCCAACACATACGTAGAAGATTTCAAGTAAAACTGAATTACTCATTATTTAGTGCCCCCTTTCTTAGCATAGCGTGTTGCAATTTTTTTATCGATTACCATATTTTGAATAAATCCAAAGATAAGTGCAACGATGGCAATAGGTATAGAAGCTTTAGCAACAGCTAATGCATCTACATTGTAACCAAGCTCTTCTAAAGTACCTACGATGAGAAGTACCCCTGAGTTGGCTACGAAGATATTTTGAGCAAAGAAGTTACCAAAGTTATCTGCGGCAGCAGACATAGCTTTAATTTCTTCTTCTGTTTCTTCATCGATTTCACCATATTGGCTAGCAGCAGCACCTTGTGCCATTGGTTCGATAAGTGGTCTTACGAACTCAGCATGTCCAAGTTTTACCCCAGCTGCAATAGCAAGTTCACGAATGAATAAGTATAATGTAGCGATACGTCCAGCAGACATACCTTTGATTTTTTGAATTAAATATGTAGCACGTTCTTTAAGACCATATCTCTCACATAATCCAATGATTGGTAAGAGAAGTAAGAATAATGCCATTGAACGCTGAGTAATAAATGTACTACCAAGCGTATTTAATATTTCTGTTATATCCATGCCACCGAGTAATCCAGTAATAACACCAGCTGAAAGAACAACAGCAATAGTATCTAACTTAAGGATAAACCCAACAACTATAACTAAAATACCTATAAGTTGCATAGAATACCTCCTTTAATATTTATGTTAATAAATGACATTATACACAAGAAAAGGGGATAAATCTATAAAAATGGATAAATATGTACTTAAGTAATTATTTGGGTATATATAAAATATGAATAGTACAACTAAAATATAATTAAAGCTTATAAATATGAAGCCTACAAAGAAGGATTGAAATATTTAATAATTAAACCTAGTATTTACTATAAAAATGGGGATACTCTACTTAAAGAGTTCTTTATTTAGATGACCACTTAAGTGAGCAAAATATATAGTGGTATATATTAGAATAAAATTAAAAAATAACGCCAAGAAATAATATAACATGGAAATTAATAGATAAAAAAATCAAATTATGAAAAAGTTGTTGACATATATATTACGTATATGCTATATTATGTGAGTCGGCAAGACAATAAGTGTGGTGGGTATAGCTCAGTTGGTAGTAGCACTGGATTGTGGTTCCAGGTGTCGTGGGTTCGAGCCCCATTACCCACCTTGTTATGAAATTCATAACATTTTATGCCGAGCATAATAATAAATAATGTAGGGTTATCGCCAAGCGGTAAGGCACAGGATTTTGATTCCTGCATTCCAAGG
>JAZKZQ010000152.1:0-3787 GCA_045612745.1 Cellulosilyticum sp.
GCATAAGCTTCCTTATAAGCTCTTGTCAAAATACTTCCACCATAAATGGTTTTCTTCTTGCCATTTACAACACGTTCACATTTACCAAAATAAATAATTTCTTCTCCATAATACTCATCTAATGATGCTTTAAAATATCCATCCTTTGCTTTTTCCTCACCGAAGCTTATAAATAGTTGTTTATGCATATCTTCTTCTAAGTTGCCTTGCTCCTCCGCTTCTTTTACAAAAAATTTATAAACACAAAAACAGAAAAATGCGGCCTTATCCACATCTTCTAAATGGTCTATTAAAAGATTATGTAAATACTTATTTCCTACATAATCAGAACACGCTATCTCCTTACTTCTAGCATAATCAATAAGCCCCCCTACTGCGGCCTCATCATTATCAAGTTCTCTATTAATAAGCGCTTCTGCATCACTTTTTGTTATACCTTCTGGTAATGTCAATCCTATTGTTTTTGCATATTTCTTTTGTCTATCTACTACTGGTCCTAATTCTACACGATTAGGAAGTTTTTCTCTTCTTGATCTCATGTTGTTACCTCATCATTTTATATTTTTAACTAAAATTTATAGTCCTAAAAAGAATTTGTCCACATATACTTTATTTAGAATAATTTATATCGGAGGAGCCTACTGTGAAAGAACAAGGACTTATTACAAGCACTGTTATTTTGACCTTTACATCTTTTTTTACACGTACTTTAAATATGATTTCCATTGTATTTTTGTCTAATCTCTTAGGTACTGAAGGCATGGGACTTTATCATCTCATTGTCTCT
Organism: Cellulosilyticum sp.; assembly: GCA_045612745.1. Lineage (GTDB taxonomy): Bacteria > Bacillota > Clostridia > Lachnospirales > Cellulosilyticaceae > Cellulosilyticum. Next base: position 788 of record JAZKZQ010000152.1, read on the forward strand.
ATTTATATGATTGCCATTGTATTTGCTTCTGCAGGTCTTAGCACCTCTGTATCTAAAGTGGTTGCTGAAGAACTGGGGCAAAAACATTTTCATAATGTCTCTCGTGTTATGAAAGTAGCACTGTACTTTAGCATTATTTTAAGTCTGCTTGTAACAGTAACCTTCTTCTTATTTGCACCTTTTTTAGCCAAAACTTTTGTACAAGATGAACGTGCTGTGTTAAGCTTGCGTATTTTGTCACTTAGTATTCCCTTTATTGCTTGCTCTTCTTGTTTTAAAGGATATTTTTATGCTACCAAAAAAGCAAGTCTTCCTGCAAGCAGTGAAATGCTTGAACAGGTTGTAAAAGTAGGGCTTACACTTCTTATTCTTAGCTTAAAACATACAGATAATCAAATTTATACTTATGGACTAATTGGTCTTTGCCTCACAATTGGGGAAATAGTCTCTTGGAGCTATTTACTTTCATTATATCTCTTAAGTTTAAAACATACATCTTATACCATAGAAAAATCTACTTCGCCCAAAAGCCTTTTTATCCGTCTTATAAAAACAGCTCTACCTATTGCCGCAATTGCTTATGTTTCTTGTATCTTCGTGTCTACAGAAAATATACTTATTCCAGCAGGGCTTAAAAAATATGGAGAATCCTCTTCTGTCTCCCTTAGTTTATATGGCATGTTAAAAGGCATGGTCGTCCCCATACTTTTTTTCCCTTCAGCCTTTCTAACAGCTTTCTCTACAACTCTTACGCCAGAGATTGCTAAAGCTAATATCTTAAATCAAAAAAAACGTGTTCATTATATCGTCAGTAAAGTTTTACAATTTACCTTCATCCTCAGCCTCTTTACTGCTAGTCTCTTTATTAACTATGCTAATGAAATAGGACTTGCCCTCTATCATAATACACAAATTGGAGGTATGCTACGCACACTTGCTTTAATTGTACCATTTATGTATGTAGAAGTTGTTACAGATGGTATTTTAAAAGGCTTAGGTAAGCAAGTATCTTGTCTTAAATATAGTATTTTTGATACACTTTTTCGTGTGACTACTATTTATTTTTTTATCCCAATTAAAGGTATTACAGCCTTCATAGGTATTATGATTATAAGTAATATGTTAACCTCTTCGCTTAATTTTAATAAGCTTTTAGAAACTACTAAGCTTAAGATTCAGCTTTCTGATTGGATTTTTAAACCGCTGATTGCAGCCTTAGCAGGTACTACCTTTTCAAAGTTTATTCTAAAATATTTTCTTCAAGGTACGCAGCTTCAAATGCTTCCGCTTCTTACTACTGGTATCTGCTTAAGTTGTCTTATTTATATTTCTATTCTTTTTATATTAGAATGCCTTCATAAGGAAGATTTTATATGGCTCAAAGCAATTGTATCTCATAGCCAAAAGTAATAATTTATACATAAAAAATAATGAATAACGAAGAAGACTTAACGCCTCATTATTCATTATTTTTAATTTAAACCCAGTTATTCATAATGTTTTACTATGAATTCTAGCGTATCTAAAAACTCATCTATTTCTTCCTCTGTATTATATAACCCAAAACTTACACGAACCATTCCAGGTTTTGGCATACTTGGCTTTTCTAAATGTTTATAACGTTCTTCATCCTTAATACCTAAAAGTCTCATCACATAAGGTTGAGCACAAAAACATCCTGTTCTTACAGCTATCCCCCTTGTATCCTGAAGAAGTTTTCCTACCTCACTATGGTGAATATTCTTTACATTAAAAGGTACTACACCTACTCGTTTTTTCTCCATAGGATCCCCATATAATATAATATTAGGAATAGCACTTAGTCCTCTTATTAATTTATCTCTTAGTGTATTTTCATGGCTCACAATATGATCAAATCCTATCCCTTTTAAAACTGTCATAGCTGCTACTATGGACATTACACCTAAAAAATTAGGTGTTCCTGCTTCATCCTTAGCACCTGTATCCTTATAATAAACATCATGATCAAAGACAGCTTCAACAGTTCCCCCACCTTGTAAAAAAGGTATTTTATTTTTTAAAAGCTCCTTTCTCGCAATGACTACACCACTTCCAAAGGGTGCATACATCTTATGTCCTGAAAATACTAAAAAATCAATCGCCTCTTCTGGCGAATCTCCTTTAATATTAATTTCTCTATGTGCCACAAGTTGTGCTACATCTACTATTAAATGAGCCCCATATTTATGTGCAATTTTAGCAAGCTCATGAATATCAGCTGTATATCCTGTTACATTACTTGCTGCCGTCATAGTTACATATTTAATAGTTCTTAAAGAACGCCTAAGCATATGTTCCATTTTTTCCAAAGCAACTTTCCCATCTTTATCTACTTCTGCATACAATACACTAGCCACTTCTCTCCAAGGTAAATCATTGGCATGATGTTCCATTCTTGAGGTTAATACTTTACAACTACTACGGTCACACAGCATATTTGCCAATAAATTAATACCTTCTGTTGTATTTTTAACATAAATCACTTCATAACCATCTTCCTCAGTTGCATTAAAGAAATTTAATACTTCTTGTTTAGAAAGTTCATAAGCTCTTGTGCAATATCCAGATTTATGCCCCCCTCTTCCTACAGAACCATACATCAGTATATTTTCAGATACAAAATCATCTACCTGCTTAAGCGGCGGTGTTGTTGCACCATTATCAAAATTAATAGGGATTACTTGCTGTCCATTTTCAAGTGCAACAGGCACTTCTATACCATTAAATAATTCTCGATAATTCCTTTTTTGCACCATTATGCAACCCTCCTTAAAAAAAATATATTCAACACCTTTCCTTTTATGAATATTATACCTAGCCTTAAATGATATTTATCAAAAAAAGCTTTATTTTTATTTTAGTTGTATTTTAGTTGTATTTCTTATTTTAACTAAATTATTGTATGTTTTTATCTATTTTTACACTATTTTAATTGACTTTTTACTTTCTATGTCCGATAATTAATCTGTACTTAATTTA
>JAZKZQ010000153.1:0-8196 GCA_045612745.1 Cellulosilyticum sp.
CAACAAACATTATATGGCTTAGCAGCTTACGAGCGTTTCTTAAATGGTGAAAATAACTTATATGATATGACAGATATTGTATTTGATGAGCCAGTTTCAAATGAAATCACTTTAACAGATGGTGAAAAATTATCTTTAATAGCAGAACATAAAGATGTAGTAATTAATGTAGATAAAGATTTCGAACAAGTATGTTTAGATGTCACACAAGTGGCAACAAGTATGCCAAATGTAACGATTTACTTTGGAAGTCATAGCATTAATTTACCTGAGGGTATAAGCGTAGATGCACAAAATAAGGAATTACAATTAAAATTAGTGGCACCTAGTCAATTAGACAATTATAAAGTAGGACTTAAAGATGTAAAGGCTATAGAAAGTGCTTTTGATTTTGGGAATGAAGATGATGTTAGATTTAATGACTTTATTACACTAACATTTAAGAATCAAAAAGATTTAGAAGCAGCATATATTGATCATACAGGAAAAGTTTGTGAAATTGTAAAGAATCCTAGTAATATAGTAGGATTATCAGAATACTGTATGGAAAAAGGAGATGATTTAGTTATAAAAACAAATCATCTGACAACTTTCTTTACATACAGTAAGGCAGAAACTGTTGCACCAGAAGGTGGAAATGGTACAGGTGGTTCAGAGAGTAATAAACCAGAGGCACAGATCCAAATTACAATTAGTGTAGATGCAAAAACTATTAATAAGGGATATATGGTACCTACAAAACAAATTAGTGTAAAAGAAGGGGCAACGGCTTTTGACACATTAAACAGTTTAGGTTTAAATTTAGAAGTAGTAGGTACTGATGAAAATGTTTATGTAGCAGCAATCAATGGACTTGGTGAATTTGATCATGGTGTATTAAGTGGTTGGATGTATAATGTAAATGGTAAATATCCAAATGTAGGTTTAGGTAGCTATGTTTTATCACAAGGTGATGTGATGGAAGTACGTTATACTACAAATGGTGGTCAAGATTTAGGTGAACAGGCTAGCTCGCTAATTGGTAGCAGTGGTTCTGGTGGTGGTGGCGGTAGTGCTAGCACAAATTCAGAATACAAAACAATTATTGATGAAGTGACTAAAACTTTAAATGCTAAAGAACTTGTTAGTGACTGGGAACTTATTGGTCTTGCTCATCAGAAAAAGTTAAGTGACAAAGCTAAGAAAGAGCTTATTAATGCTATAGTAAAAGAAAAAGGTGAATACCGTAAAGTAACAGATTTAGAACGTATAATTATCGCACTTGGTGCAGCTGGGTATGATGCTCAAAATGTAGAAGGAATTAATTTAGTTGAAAAACTTTATAATAGAGATACTGTAACAAATCAGGGTTCAAATGGTGTAATCTTTGCACTTATTGCTTTAGATAGCAGACAATATGAATTACCCAAAAATGCAAAATGGACAAGAGAAAAATTAATTGAAACATTACTTACATATCAAAATAAAGATGGTGGTTTTGTACTTGCCTTAGGTGAAGAAAGTAATGTAGATATTACCGCTATGGCACTTTGTGCTTTAGCACCATATAAAGATACTCAAAAAGATAGTATCGAAAGAGCATTAACATATCTTTCTAAAGTGCAAGATACAAAGGGTGAATATAGTTATGCTGGTGTAACAAGTAGTGAAAGCACAGCACAAGTAATTGTAGCACTTAGTGAATTAGGCATTGACTTAAAAGAAGATACAAGATTTATTAAAAATAATAGAAATTTATTAGATGTACTTACAAATTACTATGTCAGTCAAAAAGGTTTTAAACATGTAATGAATGGCAATGTAGATCAAATGGCTACAGAACAAGCATTACTTGCCTTATTAAGCTATAATAAATATCTTACAAAAGAAGAAGGTATTTATAGTTTTGAAAAAGCAACTTTATTAAAAACGAATGAGACTAACAAAGAAATTAAATTTGAACAATTTAAAGATGGAAATGATGTATCTACTTGGGCTGTAGAAGAAATGAAAAAAGCTATTGAAATTGGAGTTGTACAAGGGAGTAATAATGAATTAAAACCTAAACAACACGTAACAAGAGCTGAATTTGTAACAATGCTTCTCAATATATTAGGAGAAGAAGTAAATACAAGCAATAATGGTAAGTTTAAAGATGTAGCAGATACTGCTTGGTATAGTCATGCAGTTTATACTGCTTATGACTTAAATCTTGTAGAAGGTATGAGTGACAATCAATTTATGCCACAAGCAAATATTACACGTGAGCAAATGGCAGTGATGATCAATAGACTTATGGATGAATCAGTAGAAGGTGAAGAGCCAGTTGACTTTGAAAGTGTTTCACCATGGGCTAAAGATGCCGTATTAGTGGTGTATGGCAATGGACTTATGCAGGGTGATAAAGGTAAATTTGAAGCAAAACAAGAAGTAACAAGAGAAATGGCTGTTGTTATTTTGATGAGATTTCATGAGCTTTATCAAGATGTAGAAGACTAGTAGATATGTATTTATAAACTAAAGAGATATACCCCTTTACTAATAAATACCTTACTTCAATTTGCATATACTTAAAATTAAAGTAAGGTATTTGTTTTTTTGATAAACTTATGGTGTACCATTTAAGGCAAGTTGATTATTTTTATAACGTGCATCAAAAGTAATATCTTTACCAAACCAAGTAGGCGGAATGAAGTTGTTTGCTAGCTCCTCTGAATTAAATTCTACTTCTACAGTAAGAAGTCCCTCTAAAAAGCCATGATAAATATCGAGTTCTGCAGTTAAATTGTCGTTTAAAGGAATATAATATCTTGTTTTTTCGATAGGATTACCTTCAACTTTTTTGAAAAGTATCATATATTCTTCATGGCTAATAGGCATCTCAAATTCCTCACGTACTAAATGACCATTAGATTTTACAGTTAAAAAGAAATTATTACCCATTTGACGTAAGCGAATGACTGGTTTTGTACTAATATAAGCTTGTGTCAACTTTTTGTAAGGATAGTCAGTTAAGTCTGGTAGGCTTTTAATCAAATATTTACGTTCTATTTCCATAGATATCCCCTTTATTTCATAAGTTTGAGTATGACTCGGTGAATAGAGCTATATTATAGCATAAGTTTAACAATAAGATGTAGCAGATTGTTCCTCATAGCATTGAGGTAGAATTTGTAAAGTGTTATAAAAAAGAAATATAAAAATTAATGCTAAAAGAAATATATTGTATTAAAATAGTGTAAGAAACATATCATAAGAGAAAAATATGATAGGAGAAGAATGGAAGAAGAAAGGATGTTGTAAATGAAAGTAGCAGTATATTTTGCCACAGGTTACGAAGAAGTTGAAGCATTAGCTGTGGTAGATGTTTTAAGAAGAGGTGGCGTAGAAGTTATAATGGTAGGTGTTACTGGCAAAAGTGTTGTGAGTGGACGTAATATAAGTATTAATATGGACCAGACTATTGAAGAAGTTGATCATAGTCAAATTGATATGATGATATTACCAGGTGGTATTCCAGGTGTTGATAATTTAAAAGCTAATGAAATTGTTGTAAAAAACTTAAAAGCTTTCAAAGAAGAAGGGAAATGGCTGGCTGCTATTTGTGCAGGACCAACTATATTAGGTGAACTTGGTTTGTTAGAAGGTGAGAAGGCAACCTGTTATCCAGGCTGTGAAGATAAATTATTAGGTGCAGAAGTTGTAGATGAAGGTGCTGTAGTAAGTGGGAAAGTTATTACTGGAAAAGGGGTAGGTACAGCATTAGAGTTTGGACTTACGATTCTTAGTGTAGTTAAGGGTGAAGAGTTAGCTAATAAAATGGCTAAAGCTATGGTAGTTATAGACTAGAATTATAAAAGGTGCTACATAACTGCATGTAAAAAATGAGCTACATAGCACTTATGTAACACCTTTAAAATATGGTGCTAAATCATATAAATATAACATATTAATAGATTAGTTTAAGAATATATTCAATAAGTCATCGTATAAATTGTTATCTTTGTAAACCTCAAATACATATTAGAACTTAAAGATAGAAATATGTATACGTTTAAATACCTCCATGAGCTCATGTTCATTAATAGTATGCACGCCTAGATCATCAAAAGCACTTTTTACTTTATGAATATTAAGTGTGTAAATATGAGCAATCATCTCTGCTGTATAATGAGATGTATTACAATATTGCCATTGCCTTTTGATAAGGTGGCATATATCATGAGGTAGGTGACATATAAGTGTAAAGAAGTTTAAACGATTTAATGCATTTAGATCAAGCTCATCCATAACCCTTAAAATGTTATGAGCTGTTGTCTCAAAAAGTATAGCAACGTCATCAATATTATAGGGTGCTACATTTGTTTTTAAAAAAGTATCTATAGCCTCTAATTTTGGCCTAATATTGGCATTATATATTTGCTCAAAAGTTGTAAGAGACATAGAGCTACTTGAGAAATTATCCATGCTACTTTAACCTTCCTCATATTAAAGTACATATTACAAAGTATTACATAAGAATATTATAGAATAGATAAGTATAAAAATTCTAGATGTAATACTTGGAATATATAATAGAGTTACAAGAGGGAGTATGCCAAAATTAGAAAAGTGGAAAAAAAATAAAAATATAGAAGAAATATTACGAAATATATTATAGATTTTCTTAAAAAACTATGATATAATAACGAAATGTTAGTTTAAAATGCTATATTTATGCGTTGACATTACAAAAAACAATGTGATTTAAACCTTAAGGAGGATAAATTTAAATGAGTACACAAGTAGAAAAAATGGAAAAAAGTCAAGTAAAACTTACAGTAGAGGTAGAAGGCGCTAAAGTTGTTAAAGCAATTGACAAAGCATATGAAGCTATGAAAAAAGACTTCAACGTACAAGGGTTCCGCAAAGGTAAAGTACCAAAAGCTATGATCGAAAAAATGTATGGTGTTGAAGTATTTTTCAATAAAGCTGCAGATATCTTAATTGATGAAACATTATTTGAAGCAATTGAAGAAAACAAAATCGAAATCGCTGCACGTATTAGACCAAACGAATTAGAAGTAACAGAAATGTCTAAAGAAGGTATGAAATACACAGCTATCGTAACAGTTAAACCAGAAGTAACACTTGGTGATTACAAAGAATTAACAGTAGAAGTAGAGAAAGCTGAAGTAACAGACGAAGAAGTAGATGCAAAAATTGCTGCAGAAGCTCAGAAAAATGCTCGTGAAATCACAGTAACAGATAGAGCTGTAATGCCACAAGACAAAACAATCATTGACTTCGAAGGTTTCGTAGATGGTGAAGCATTTGAAGGTGGTAAAGGAACAGACTATCCATTAGTAATCGGTTCTAAATCATTCATCGACAACTTTGAAGATCAATTAATCGGTAAAAACATTGGTGAAGAAGTAGAAGTTAACGTTACATTCCCAGCTGAATACCATGTTGCAAGTCTTGCGGGTAAACCAGCTATGTTCAAAGTAACTGTTAAATCTATTACAGTAAATGAATTACCAGAGATTAATGATGAATTTGCAGCAGATATTTCAGAATTTGAAACACTTGCTGAATATAAAGCTGACATTAAGGCAAAACTTGAAAAAGAAAAAGAAGCAACAAACAAAGCAGCTGCTGAACAACAAGCAGTTGATAAAGCTGTAACAAATGCTAACATCGAAGTACCAGAAGCTATGATTGAAGAAAATGTTGATAGAAATGTTGAAACATTTGCAAATCGTATGAAATCTCAAGGTTTACAATTAGAACAATACTTACAATTCACAGGACAAACAATGGAAGCTTTCAGAGAAAACTTCAAAGCAGATGCTGAAAAACAAATTGCTACACGTCTTGTACTTGAAAAAGTTGCAGAAGTAGAAAATGTTACAATTTCTGAAGAAGAATTAGATGAAGAATTAAAACACATTGCATTACACTACAACATGAAATTAGAAGAAATCAAAAAAGTTTTCGCTGGTTTCCAAGGTGAATCTTTAAAACAAGATCTTAAAGTTCAAAAAGCAGCTAAAGTTATTACAGAATCAGCTAAAGTTGTAGAAAAATAATAACAACAATTTAAGATGCGAGTTAAGAAATCAAATGGATTACCAATTGATTTCTTAACTCGGCATTTATGTATTATCTCATTTTTTAGTAGTATAAGTGCGATGAATAATTGCATTACTTAGTATTTGATAATATAAAAATGAAATGATGTGAGGAGGCTACAAAGATGAGTTTAGTTCCAATGGTCGTTGAACAAACTAATAGGGGTGAACGTTCATATGATATTTACTCAAGATTATTAAAAGATCGTATCATTATTTTAGGAGATGAGGTTAACCAAGTAACAGCTAACCTTGTTGTAGCGCAATTATTATTCCTTGAAGCTGAAGACCCAGATAAAGATATTATGCTTTATATTAACAGCCCAGGTGGTTCAATTACAGATGGTATGGCTATTTTTGATACAATGAATTATATCAAGTGTGACGTGTCAACAATCTGTATGGGTATGGCAGCAAGTATGGGTGCCTTTTTACTTGCAGGAGGCACAAAAGGGAAGCGTTTTGCCCTTCCAAATGCTGAGATTATGATTCACCAACCATTAGGTGGAGCAAAAGGGCAAGCAACAGATATTCAAATTACTGCAGAACATATTATTCGTATTAAAAAACGTATGAATACTATGATGGCAGAGTTCACAGGCCAAAGTTATGAAACAATCTGTAATGACACAGAACGTGATAACTATATGACAGCAGAAGAAGCACTTGCATATGGTTTAATTGACAAAATAATTGAATCTAAATAATAAAGAAGGAGGTGCAGAATGCCAACAAAGTTTGATGATACAAAACAATTAAGATGTTCATTTTGTGGTAAAACACAAGAACAAGTTAAAAGACTTATAGCAGGACCTAATGTATATATCTGTGATGAATGTATTGAGTTATGTTCAGAGATTATTGAAGAAGAACTTGAAACAAGTTATGAAGAATCAGATTTGGTGGATATTCCAAAACCACAAGATATTAAAGCACATCTTGATGAATATGTTATAGGTCAAGAAGATGCTAAAAAAGCATTAGCTGTTTCTGTATATAATCATTATAAACGTATTCATAAAGCACCTAGCAAAAATGATGATGTTGAGATTCAAAAAAGTAATATTTTACTTTTAGGTCCTACAGGTTCTGGGAAGACACTTCTTGCCCAAACACTTGCAAAAATGCTAAATGTGCCATTTGCTATTGCTGATGCTACATCACTTACTGAAGCTGGTTATGTAGGGGAAGATGTTGAAAATATCTTACTTAAACTTATTCAAGCAGCTAATTACGATGTAGAAAAAGCACAGATGGGTATTATTTATATTGATGAGATTGATAAGATTTCTAGAAAATCTGAAAATCCATCGATTACACGTGATGTAAGTGGTGAAGGTGTACAACAAGCTCTTCTTAAAATATTAGAAGGAACTGTAGCATCTGTACCACCACAAGGTGGTAGAAAACATCCACATCAAGAATTTATACAAATTGATACAACTAATATCCTATTTATCTGTGGTGGTGCTTTTGATGGTCTAGATAAGATTATTGAAAATAGTACAGGTAAGAAAACAATGGGATTTGGTGCAAGTGTCGTAAGTAAAAAAGAGAAGAGTGTAGGAGAAATATACAAACAAGCGGAAACACAAGACCTTATTAAATTTGGTTTAATTCCAGAGTTTGTTGGTCGTATTCCTGCAATTGTTTCATTAGATAACTTAGATAAAGAAGCACTTATAAAAATCTTAACAGAGCCAAAGAATGCTCTTGAGAGACAATATAAGAGACTATTCCAATTAGATAATATTAATCTAGAATTTGATAAAGATGCATTAGTAGCAGTAGCAGAACTTGCTATTGAAAGACAAACTGGAGCAAGGGGACTTCGTGCTATCCTTGAGAATATCATGAGGGATGTTATGTATGAGGCACCTTCTTTAGGTGATTCATTAGAAAAAATTATTATTCACGAGGATGTAATCAAAGAAGGTAAACAACCTACACTTGTTTATAATGATAAGACAAATCCTAGAGATAAAAGCAAAAAATCTAATAATGAATCGGCTTAATAGAGTTGGTCTGAACGGAGCTTTAGAGTTAAATAAATAGGTGCCTAAAAATTACTTTTAGGCACCTATTTCTATTTTAAACTGTATCC
>JAZKZQ010000154.1:0-14504 GCA_045612745.1 Cellulosilyticum sp.
ATCTTTTATACTTATTTCAAACTTTGCAGGATGACTATAGGATAAACTATGAAATGTATCATCTATTTTACACTCTACCCTTGCAACTTCTGGTGGCACTTCATACTCTAATTTTAAATTTTGATTCATAATTAAAACATCAGAAATAAGTATTTTATTATTATCTTGTATGCTATGAAGTTGCTTGTCACTTCCAAATACCATAAATGGTACTAACAAAAAAACTAAAATTACTCCCCCAATATAACTCTTCCTTTTATTCACAACCTATTCTCCTCTTTTTATCTTTTATCTTTTTTCTTTATACCATATACTCTATTATATATAATATTATATAATAGTAGTATTATACTTGCATTAATATAGAAAATATTTATAATTATAGGAGTTTTTATGCCTTATAGACACTTAGGAGAAGATGCATTTGATGATGAAAAATATCTCAAAGCACTTAATTATTTTAACAAATCTTATGCTTTAGGAGACCGTAGTAGCGAACTTCTATTAGATTTGGCCCTTACTTATGAAGCTTTGGGTCATGATGAAAAGGCGCTTGAAACTTTTTATGAACTACTTAAAGTTGATAAGGAAGAGTGCCGTGCTTACTATGGTATCGGTAGTATCTTAGATGAACGTGGAAATTTAGAAGAAGCTTTGCTATTTTATAAGAAAGCAACTGAGCTTAATCCATTTTATGATCGTGCCTATTTCTTTTTGGCTAGTGGTTATGATGAGTTAGGTGAGACTGAAAAAGCTATAGCTCACTATAAAGACCTCTTAAATCTAGTCCCGGATGACTTTTGGGGACTTACAAATTTAGGCTCAATTTATGAAAATCAAGGACGCCTTGATGAAGCTTATACACTTTTTTATAAGGCTTATCAAGTTGATTCATATCATGCCACTGCACTCTTTAATATGGGTGTGATTTGTGGATGACTTAAACAATTTGATGATGCCATATTATACTATAAGAAATCTTTAAAATATGATACAAGCTCGCCTTATACTTTTTTAAATTTAGCTGTTCTTTATAAGGATTTAGGTCTTTTAGATACTGGTATAGATTATCTTTCTCAAGGCATTTTACATCATCCTGAATCTGGTTTTCTTTACTATAATCGTGCATGCTTTTGGGCACTTGCTTTAGATAAAGTGCATGCACAAACTGGTATTATAGATGAGAACTATTTAGATAATGCCCTTAAAGACTTTAAAAAAGCTATTGATATCAATCAAGATTTGTTACCTTATGGTGAATTTGATATGGACTTAAAATTTATTTTACTGTATTATTATAAAAATATTTAAAAACTTATTTTCATGTTTACTATTTATTATGGTAGACTATATAATAAAAACGTATTTACACTACTACAAATTATTACTAGGAGAATATATTATGAATGTAATTATTGTGGGTGTGGGCAAATTAGGTTACGCTTTAGCCACACAGCTTTCAGCTGAGAATAATAATGTAACTATTATTGACCCAAATCCTAAGGCCATTGAAAAAGTAGAAAATTCTTTAGATGTTATGACTATTAAAGGTAAGGGTTTTAGTACAAGTACACTCCTTGAAGCTGGGTGTAAGACCACTGATTTACTTATTACAGCTACAGGCCGTGATGAGATCAACATGCTTTGTTGTTTAACTGCTAAAAAGCTTGGTGCAAACCGTACTATTGCACGTATTCGTGACCCTGAATATGCTAGAGAATTACTACTTATCAAAGAAGACTTAGGTCTTGATATGATCATTAACCCTGAGGAAGCTGCTGCTGATGAAATTGCACGTATTATTACGGCACTTCCAGGTGGTGCAATCAAAATTGAAAACTTTGCTAAAGGCCGTGTACGCATGGTTGAACTTATTGTAAAAGAAAATATGCCACTAGCTGGTATGCAGCTTAAACATATTTCTGAGACTTTTCCCGACCCTGTTTTAATTGGTGCAATTATTCGTGATGGTAATCTAATTATCCCTAAGGGAGATGATATATTACAAGTTAATGATGCCATTTATGTAGTTGGTAATACAGCGAGTATGTTGAGCTTTTGCAAACGTTTACATGGTTCACAAACTAAAGTCCGTAATGTAATGCTTGTAGGGGGTGGTAAGATTTCTTATTATCTTGCACGCCTACTTGGACAATTGCATATTCGTGTTACAATTATCGAAAAGGATGAGGCTACTTGTATCGCTTTAGCTGAAAACTTACCACAAGCCTTAGTCATTCATGGTGATGGTACAGATAGTGTACTTCTTCAATCTGAGGACTTCGAAAATACAGATGCCTTTGTTTCTTTAACAGGACGTGATGAGGAAAATATCATTGCGACACTTATTGCAAAACGTCATAATGTAGAAAGAGTAATCACAAAAATTAGTCGTACGCATTGTTCTGAACTTATTTCCGAGTTAGGTATTGATACAGTCATTACACCACAAGCAATTATGACAAATCAAATCTTAAAACAAGTACGTGGGCATGCCATTGAAACACTTCACCGCATGATGGGTACAGATGGCGAAATGATTGAATTTATTGCAACTAAGGAAGATGGCTTCTTAGGCGTACCTTTGGCCAAACTTCACTTAATTCCAGATGTACTTATTGCAACTATTGTGCATAAAAATTCAGTTATTGTACCAACTGGTAATACCTGTATTTCAGAAGGTGATCGGGTGCTCATCATTACAAAGCAACATATTACAAGCTTAAAAGAGATTGCAAGTACAGGAGGATTCACAAATGAACTTAAAAATAGTCTCAAGAAGTTTGGGAATGCTATTGGTATGTGAGGCACTAGCTTTACTACCTGCCACACTTGTTGCCCTATTTTATGGGGATGGTGATTTTCTCTCCTTTATTTATACAATTGGACTCCTTTTACTTATAGGAGTCCCTCTTACCCTTATTAAAACCCATAATGCAACCATCTTTGCAAAAGATGGTTTTACCATTGTAGCTTTAGGATGGATTCTTATTTCTTTATTTGGTGCCCTTCCTTTTTATTTCAGTGGTGCAATACCTTCCTTTGTTGATTGTTTCTTTGAAGCCAGTTCTGGTCTTAGTACTACTGGTTCTACAATCTTAACACAAATCGAAGGCTTACCTCGTGGTATTTTGTTCTGGCGTAGCTTTACTCACTGGGTAGGGGGAATGGGAATCTTGGTATTTGCCATTGCAATTTTACCTTCATTAGGTGTTGGCTCTCTACAAATTATGAAAGCAGAAAGCCCTGGTCCTATTGTGGGGAAACTTGTTCCTAAAATCGGACAAACTGCTAAAATTCTATATAGTATTTATTTTGGAATCACCCTACTAGAAGTCATTATGCTCTACTTTGCAGGGATGTCTTTATATGATGCCTTTATTCATGCTTTAGGTACTGTAGGAACAGGTGGTTTCTCAAATATGAATGCCAGTGTTGGCCAGTATAATAGTCCACTTATTGACTGGATTATTACAATTTTTATGATTTTATCAGGGATTAACTTTTCTCTGTATTACTTTATCCTTAAAGGAAGTTTTAAAAGCTTTTGGAAAGATGAAGAACTTAGACTTTACTTAACTATTATGGGAGCTGCTATTGTACTTATTACCATTGACCTTTTAGCGACAAATACTTATGGTAGCTTCGGCGAAGCACTTCGTTTTTCTGCCTTTCAATCTGCTTCTGTCATGACTTCTACAGGTTATGCAACTGCAGACTATAATACTTGGTCTATGTTTAGTAAAATTATTTTACTTTCACTAATGGTAATAGGTGCTTGTGCAGGCTCTACTGGTGGGGGTATTAAGGTTACACGTTTCTTAATTGGTTTTAAAACCATGAAATATACCTTTAAGCGCATTATTCATCCAAATGCTTGTTATATTGTACGTATTAATGATAAAAAAATTGAAAGTGATACAGTTCTAAATGTTTTAGCCTACTTCTTTGTATATATCATCGTCTTTATCATCGGGGTAATTATCATTTCCTTAAATGGCTTTGATTTTGGCACAACTGTTACATCTGTTCTAACGACCCTTAATAATATTGGTCCTGGTATTAATCTGGTTGGCCCCGCAGGAAACTTCTCTACTTTCTCTGACTTAAGTAAGATTACTTTCTCGCTCCTTATGATTATTGGACGTATTGAAATTTATCCTATCTTATTATTACTCATTCCAGAACTTTGGAAGAAGAAATACTAAGATAATAATGTATAAACCTCCTTATTTATCCACAAACTATGAGAATAAATAAGGAGGTCTTATTATGCCTAATGAAGATACAATTAAACTTTTAAAAGAATGTAATGCTGGTGTCAAAATGGGTGTTTCCGGCATCAAAGAGGTTTTAGACAATGCACAATCTGATGAACTCGTCAAATTACTCAATGACTACTTAAAAAAACATGAAGAATTTGAAGCCAAAACCCATCAAAAGCTTAATGAATTTAAAGATAGCGAAAAAGAACCTAGCACTATAGCAGAAATGATGTCAAAAGCCAAAATTAACTTCAAACTCATGACAACTCCTACAGATGGTGAAATTGCAGACCTGATGATAGATGGCTGCAACATGGGGATTAAATCTATTAGTCGCTACAAAAACCAGTACCCAACAGCCCTACCTGAAATCACCTCTCTCTGCGATGACCTCATTAAAATCGAACAAGACTTTATGATTGCTCTTCGTAAATATTTGTAATCTACACCAAAGAAGCACATAATATTTATCTTCAATTCTTTACCCTATAAAAGGAGATGCCCATCTCCTTTTATCATGTTTTGAGATATTATTTATTTCTAATTCCTATGAACTATTTACTCATAACATACTACTGCGGTTCCTGGCTCTACATTATTAAAAATTGTTTCCACCAAACTATATGGACAGTTTATACATCCATGAGAGCCATTACTAAGATAAATATCACCACCAAATCTCCCTCTCCAAGTTGCATCATGTAGCCCAATATCCCCATTAAATGGCATCCAAAAAGCTACCGGACAACTATATCCAGTTCCCTTTAAAATAGCATTTCTTTTCATATAATCAATGTTATAAACACCTACTGGTGTCTCATGTTTACCATCAGCTGTTCCTGAAACAATATCTCCTTCTGCTACTAAGTTACCCTCATGATAAAGCCATAAATATTGGGTAGTTAGATTAACCTCTACATAAGTATCACCTATATCATTTTGAATATCATAGATTTTGGCGGTTTGACTAAAAATAGGACTACGATTAGCCGCCTTATACCCGTGAAGTACATTAATGAGTTCATGTATTTCTTTTGTTTCATCCATAGCCCACCCATAATCTCCTCCACTAATTTGTATAGTATTACCGGAGGATGTTTTAAACTTCCTTGTCTTCCCTACAGTATTATATTTTTCTGCCAAACGCTCAATATAGCTCTCTACCTGACTTCTATCTAATGTACCTTTCATATTTTCATCCACCTTGAGCCAGTTTTTAATCTGATTTTTAGTAAGTTTTTCCCTATGTGTACCAATCTGATATGTGACTTCAGACTTTAAATAATTGTTAAATAATCTTTGAACATCTATTACCGGCTGAGAATCTATTTGATACTGGGCTTCCTCATAACATTTTTCTTTTTCTAAGTCTATTTCTTTTGTAGCATTACTAATTGCTTTTTTTATTTTTTCAAAAAATATTTCCCTATTAATTAAGTTACCTTGATCACCTTCTTTAATCACAAAACTATTTTTTTCGTAAATAACACTTGCATTGTGTGGTACCTTATTATGTGCCTTATCTAAGCACTTCAATGCCTTTATAACATTATTTAACTTTGCTTCATCATATGTATAAATGTCTTCTAAAGTATATTTCCAGTTATGACCTAACTTAAACAACCATCCAAACCCATTTTGACCATGTTTAAGTTCTTGTAACTTTTCTTTTACATCTATCTCTATACCAATATCTGTAGCTTTAATGATTTCACTTTCAGCTCCTCGTTCTTTTAATAATAGCTCATAGGTTTCTTTTTGACTTATTAACATTTTCTCTACTTTTGTGATACTTTTTCCACCAACTTTTAAATCATTAACTCTTGTTCCCCAACAAAAATGTTTTATGAAATAAAGTGACAAAAATAAATACATTAAAAGTAGTGCTATAAGTATAGTAAAAACAATGCTCAGGGTTGTCTTTTGAATGCCCATTTTTTTGGGAAACTCTTTTTGTTCTTCTTCCATCTAAAAGACTCCTTAACTTTTACTTACCTTGTTTTGCTCTTTACATTATATGTCCTTTTATTAAGGTTATGAGTCTTTGATTTAATAGAAAAACTCCCAAAAAATAAGGTTACAAAACCGAAATTTTGTAACCTTATTTTTTAATCTTGTACCCTATCTTGCTCTTTAATAATATTTTTACTACCAATATAGGTTGCTAAAAAATACGTACCATAAATAATAATGAGGAATATGGCTGTAAAGAATATATTTTTAGCAATATGCATATTCCCAAAAAGGGTAATAAGCTTATTTACTTCACTTAAACCTACAACACTGTGAATCATTGCTACCACCAGTGGGAACATAAAATACATCCCTATTTGTAAAAGCATTGAGAAATTAATCATCTCTTCATCCACTCCAATTTTTCGAAGTATACTATAACGCATCTTATTATCTGATGCTTGTGAAAGCTGACTAATCGCAAGTAGTGCTGCTGAAGTAATTGAGAACACTATACCTAAATATAAACCTACAAATACTGCTACAGCTGTAACACCTACACTAGATGCTTCCATCTGAAGTTTTGAGAAGGTATATTCATAAGGGGTATCCTTATCTTTATAAAAATCACTTAGTGCTACCAGCATTTGATCTTCTACTTGTTCAGTTGTTTGATTTTCTAGCTTATAATTTGCACATAAGAAATTAGCATATTGCTTGAAATTTTCATTTACTATACTATCATCAACAATAACTGTTCCTAACTCCGCATCTGTATTACTATTAGTAAGAGGCATATCTATACACTTATTATATTTAGGATAAAGTAGGCCACTACCATAATCCAATGTTTGTCCTGCTTCAAGCCCCTTATCCAAATATTTTACCATAGTAGGAAAATTTGCTATGACTGCGTATTCATTTGCTTTAAGATCTATCTTTTGATTTTCTTTTCCATACAATGTCATAAGCTTATTATAATCCGACTCTTTCATTGTAGGTAAATAATCATCGTCAAAATTTACAACCTCACCATACTCTTCCTTAATTGCCTTAATACTCTCTTTTGCTATTAAATGTGTTAGGGTAGCTGTATCCTTCTCTATATTATATAAATTATAATCACAGTACTCTCTTAAATACCTTTCATATGGAAAACCATCTGATTTAAATCCTTCTACTATATCATGAGTATTCTCTAATGGTGTCAGTTCTGGATTGTAATATGCAAAGGTAATGTCTGTTAAATTATTGCTTGTTAAATCACGATTAAACACATTAACCATAGCCAAAGCAGAAGACATAATACCTATAGTTAGAAGTAACATTAACGAAATCATCGTTAAGGATAAAGTGGTACTATTGATACGACTATTAAACTGTCTCAGTACAAACATATTTAAATTCTTTAAATAGAACTTCTTATTGAGCTGTACTACCCTCAGTAAAAAACCTGCTACAGAAGCAAATAAAAGATATGTGCCTACTGCGCCTGAGATAAGCATAGCTGTAAAAGTATAGCCCCCCATCATCATTAAGGCATCTTTAATCTTTAATAAATAATACGCATATCCAATCATCACAATTGCTACAATAAATAACACAAGTGTCACATATGGGTTTTTCACCTTTAAAACTTCATTTTTTTTACTAGCAGTTAAAAGATCAACTAATTTATAGCGAGATACTGTTAACATATTAAAGACTAGTGCAAAAAAATAAATAAGTAGAAAATAAAGTCCTGTTTTATAAAATGCTTTTGGTGAAAATACAAAAGTATAATCTTTTAAATCTGCCTGAAACATATAAGCAATAATCACAGAGACTCCTTGTGAAGTAAAGATACCAATGAAGAGACCTATTCCTAAAGAAAATACCCCTACTATTAAAGTTTCAAAAAACAAAATTTTCACAATTTCTAACTTGCCCATGCCTAAGGTTTGATATAATCCAAACTCCTTCTTTCGGCGACGAATCAAGAAATTATTCGCATAAACAATTAAATATGCTAGTATCAAAGATACAAATATAGATAAAGGCCCCATCATGGTTACTAGATTCTCTATCATTGCATTTTTAGAAGTAGAAAGCTTAAACATAGCACTTTGAGCCTCGATGGAATTAAAAATATAAAACACACATACACCAAAAATAAGTGTCATAAAGTAAATGGCATAATCTTTAAAACTCTTTTTCATATTATTTAATGAAAGTTTAAAGTACATCTCCCTCACCTCCTAATAAGGCAAGTACACTCATAATCTTATTAAAGAATTCTTTGCGTGTATCATTCCCTTTAATAAGTTCATTGAAGATACGCCCATCCTTAATGACTAAAATACGATTACAATAACTTGCTGAGAAAGCATCATGGGTTACCATTAAAATCGTTGCACTTAGAGACTTATTTAATCTCCCCATACTCTCTAGGAGCATTCTCGCAGATTTAGAATCTAAAGCCCCTGTTGGTTCATCTGCTAGTACTAACTTAGGATTTGTAATAAGGGCACGGGCACAAGCTACTCTTTGCTTTTGTCCACCTGACATTTCATAAGGATATTTATCTAGCACCTCTGTAATATCTAAGCTGTTTGCTACTTCCCTTACCTTTTGATTTATTACTCTATAGTCAATCTTTTGAATTGTTAAGGCTAATGCTATATTTTCATAAGCTGTTAATGTATCTAATAAATTAAAATCCTGAAAAATAAATCCTAACTCATCTCTTCTAAATTTATTAAGCTTATTTCCTTTTAATCTTGTAACATCTAAATCACCAATTTTAATTTGACCACTTGTTACATGATCAATGGTAGAAATACAATTTAAAAGAGTTGTTTTGCCACTTCCTGATGCCCCCATAATCCCTATAAATTCGCCTTTGTCTACGCTAAATGATATATTATCAATGGCTTTAGTAAGGTTATTTTTATTGCCATAATATTTTTCAATTTGATTTACTTCTAATACTGTTTCCATATTTATTCTCCTCTTCGTTTATCTTTATGTTTAAGAGTATAAACTAACCTTACCTTACCAACCATGACTTCATCTTAAACTTACCTTACAAATTCGTAAGCTTTGTATCTGATATATAATGTGTACTTATAGGAAATGTACAAATAACAGTAGTTGTTTCACCTAAAGTTGACTCAATGGTAAGGCCATGATGCATCTTTTCCATGAGCTTCTTACAAATATAAAGTCCCATACCCGTAGAAGCTTCTTGTCTTCTACCATTAGTACCTACAAAGCCTTTTTGGAATACCTTTCTAATTTCTTCTTCTCTAATCCCTATACCATTATCTTTAATAATAAGTTGCAACTTAGCATGTCCCTTTTCACCATAAATCTCAAGGACAGCCTCTTGTTCTCTGCGATACTTAATACTATTATTGATAATTTGATTCAAAATAAATCCCATCCACTTGGCATCTGTTTGCACTATATAGTCTAAATCATGTAGCACCACTCTTATCTTATTACCAATCAAAGCCTTCTTATTATCAATAATCCCTTTATGCACAATCTCTTTTAAGGTGTAACCTGTAATTTTATAATCTTGCTCTACAGTATCAATCTTAGAATAATAGAGTACCTGCTCAATAAAAGCTTCAATCCTCTCTAATTCTTCTTTAATACTTTCCATGCTTTTACTAGGATTATTCTCCACTACTAACTTTGCAGTAGCTACAGGTGTCTTCACTTCATGTACCCACATCTCAATGTAATCTTTATATTCTCTAATACTTTGCTTATACGTATTAATCTCATCACACATATTATGATTAATCTCCACTGCTGTATCAAAAAATATTCTACCTTCTAAAAAGCTAGGTCTTTTTAAAATTTCTGTGAAAAGATATTTTTTATCTAAATCTTTAATTTCTATCTCTAAGGTTTTATAAAAATTAACTTTTTTAATATACTCTCCTAAAAGTGGCACAAGAGTTATAACCAAAATTATAAATACTGTTAATAACTTTATAAACAGATTTATATTAAAAATAAATAGATAACCTTCCAAAATGCCTAGTCCTATAATCATACATACAAGATAACATCTTTTATCCCTAAGATACGCTGAAAATTTCATTTGATAATATACCCCTGTCCCCTTTTAGTTTCAATAACATTCTCAAGTCCTGCTTCCTTTAATTTATTACGTAAACGATTAATATTTACAGTTAAAGAATTATCATCTACAAATAGTTCACTATCCCATAGTCCATTCATTATTTCATCTCTTGAAACAATACTTCCTCTTTTTTCTATAAGTAAATATAAAATCTTAAATTCATTTCGCGTAAGTTCCACTTCTTTGCCTTCATAAATAAAACTACTTCGAGATGCATCAATTAAAAAACTTCCTGCATCTATACGCGTGCCACTCGTTCTATCCATACGTTTAAATATATTATTGATGCGTGCCAGTAAAATCTGTGTATTAAATGGCTTTGTAATAAAATCATCCGCACCATAATTCATACTAATCAGTTCATCAATCTCTGTATTACGACTTGTTATAATAATAATAGGCACCTCGCTTACCTTACGGATTTCACGACATAAATATAACCCATCTACACCTGGTAAATTAATATCCAATAAAATAAGATCGTACCCCTTACCCACTCCAATTATTTGTTCTGTTATCTCTTCAAATATCTCTATTATCCAAACCTCAAATTGATTATTCCTAAAAAAGGTAGCTAACTCATCTCTAAGTTTTTTATTGTCTTCTATAATTAATAGTCTTTTCATTTTCACTTCATCCCCTAATAAATATTTTAAATTTATCTTATATTATATACCATTTATCTTGACTTTTAACCTTTTCACCTAAAATATAACAATCAATTGTATTAAAATATTTTAGTTAATAAATTTTACATTTACCATTTTATGTAATATAATAGAACATATTTTTTATTTTAGGAGGGTTTCATGGATACATATCAACACTATATTAATAAAGTCCATAAAGTTGTAAGCATTGTACTTGCACTTGTTGTTGGCATTATGGGGATACAGCGAACTATACGATTAGGACTTCAAGGTCTTCCTCTTCTTATTGTTTGCATTATATGTACCGCAATATTAGTTGCATTCTTAAATCTATATGAAGGTAAGGATTTAATCAAAAAATGGCTAACAGGGGGTGTCATTTTATTCTTGATTGCATTACTTTTTAAAAGCAATGGTTATTCTTTACAATATCATTATCTCATACTCATTGCACTTGCTATTACTGTGCTTTATTTTGATAGCAAGTTTTTCTCACAATATTGTGTACTATTTATAACATCATTTACAATATTATGTGTTGTAATGCCAGAAGCATTATTAGGTCCAAAACCAACTATAATGTTATATATTTCCATGGTTATTACACTCATTATAGCTTGTACCATTCTCTATCTATTAACTAAATGGGGAGAAGATTCTTTAAAATCAATAACTAGACGTGAACAAGAAGTACGTGCTGAATTAAATGCAGTTTTAAAACGCTTAGAGTTAGGAATTATCAACATTGATGAAGGTGTACAAATTTCTACTCAAAATATTACTCAGATTACAAACTCAAACAAAAATATTTTGGCCACAAGTCAAGAAATTACTGAAGCTGTATGTTCACAAGCGCAACATATAACAGCAATTAATCTACAGATGACCGATTCTCTTAGTGAAATTGATCTAATTCAAGAAAACTCCAAAGAAATCATTATAGCATCTAAAAAGAATTCAACCAAATTAACTAGCAGTTTAGAAGCTCTTAAAAATGTACAAGAAACTGTTACAACAATTACTAACTCTGCACAACTTTCTGTAACTACTGTTAATGAACTTAATGCTAAAATCAATAAAGTCAATATGCTCCTTTCAAGCATTGAACAAATTGCTAGCCAAACCAATCTCCTTGCACTCAATGCAAGCATAGAAGCTGCCCGTGCTGGTGAACATGGCAAAGGCTTTACAGTAGTTGCTTCTGAAATTAGCACATTGGCTCATCAATCTACACAAATTGTTCAAGAAATTAATGTATTAAATGCTGAAATGCGTGCACAAGCACAAGTTGTTACAAATCAAGTTCAAAATGAATTAACGCTTACTGCTGAAGGTTCAAAACTTATTAATGATACCCATACAAGTTTTGAGATTATCGCTAAAGACTTTAATTACTTTACTAGCCTTGTTGAAAATGAAGCTAACAGTATTGAACGTTTAACAGCTAATTATATTGATGTACAGTCTAGTATGCAAACAATCTCTTTACTCCTTGAAGAAAACACTACTGCTATGGAACTTGTAACAGGCAATATTACTAACCATAATTCTGAGCTTATTGACTTAACAGCAACGATGGAACGTATTGCCCATGAAGGACAAAGCCTTAGAAATAACTACTCATAATCCTACAAGTGACTCATATCTAAATTATAAATTCACATTTTGAGTTTAGGGTAAAAAATCAAAAAGGAGTTTTAGCCCTTACTTGGCTAAAACTCCTTAAATCTACTTATTTTAAATAAGTACCATCTGTACCTATTTTACCTGAAATATTACTGCTATTTGTATTTAAAACATATACACGCATATTTCCTTTACCTGTACTTGGTGCTACAAGTTTACCATTTGATACAGTTACTTTATTACCTGTAATAACCTCTGTATAAGTACCATTTGGAATATTATTAAATGTTGCACCATCTGTAATTGTTACTAATGCAAATGAATAAACACCATCGCCTTCATAACAACGTTTGAATGCCATATTGCCACTAATATCTGCTGTAGAATATTGACCTTTTTGAAGTGCTGGAATAGCTCTTCTAATTAGATTAAGTCTTGTAATATGCTTAGCTAATGGATATTCTAATGTTTCTTTCATAGTACCTGTTGCATTAGTATATTGACCAAAGTCTGTGACATTTACACTTCCTTCAATATAATCTCCAAAGTAAGCACGACCTGTTTTACTAAGTGGTGCATTAGGACCGGCATCTATAGGTGCACCCTTCATAAATTCAATCTCACTACCATAATAAATTGTTGGAATGCCTCTGAATGTAAATATTAGATTAAGATTTTCTGCCCATGTATCTTGACTACCTGCAAAACGTTGATTCTCAGGTGCACCATCTGGGGCATAGTCATGAGAGTCTACATAAGTCACATTAAATGTTGCATCATTATAGTATTTGTCTCCACCTAATGCTACATTAAATGCATCTCTAGCATTGTTGAAATTCCAATGCATTGGGAAGTCAATAACATCCATACCACTTCTTTGACTCCAATCTGGTTTATGATAGCTATTGCCATTTAAAAGGTGGTTATTACTGATTGGCTGATTATCTATACTCATATTATCTGACCAAAATTGAGCTACTGAATTTGTTCTTTCACTTAAAGTACCCCAAGGATAACTTTTGTTATCTAACCATGTATAAAATGGTGAAGACACACTTGGAATACCGTTATTCCATACTTGACGATACCTTGATGCAATTTCACCAAACATAAAGAAATCATCATTTCCCGCTTTCTCAGCTGCTGCGTATAATTGTGGGATAAAGTTATTATTGAGAGTTAATCTTGACATATGTTTTACTGTATCTACTCTAAATGCGTCTACCCCCATATCTAAATATTTTGAATAACAATCTACTAAATAGTTACTTACATTTAAGTTTTCTGTATTTAAGTCTACACAGTCTCCTGCAATTTGTCCTGTTTGTACTGTATAACCTTCCCATGTTAAAGATTTTTCATGATGATAAACTTGATTTGGGTCTCCATCCTCTTCTTTCATTGCATTAATTCTCGCTGCATATTGTTGTTGTGGTGTAAGTTCATCATAATCATCTGGTAATATACCATTTGAAACGTTTGCTAAACAATCAGAACTACTTAAATCACCTACTTTTTCAAAAAGTGGGAATAAGTTAGCTTCTCCAAAGTTACCTGTGTGATTCCATACAACGTCTTGAATAATTTTTAAACCTTTTTCATGACATGCATCAATTAAATCTTGATAAGTTACATCATCAGATTCATAACGACTATCTACTTTGCTATGATCAATAGCATGGTAACCATGATAATCATAACCACTAGCATTTTCTACAACTGGTGTAATCCAAATTGCACTAAATCCTAAAGCTTTAATATAATCTAATTTTTCAATAAGACCTTTGAAGTCACCACGCCATGCTGGATCTGAGTCTGGATTACCAGCTTTTGCATCATCCCAACAGTGTACATTATTGCTTGAATCACCAT
>JAZKZQ010000155.1:0-9609 GCA_045612745.1 Cellulosilyticum sp.
CGTCTAATCTGCTTGCTTCTTTAATAAAAAATTTGAAGTTAATTGTTTAAAAAACAAGGGAATGTTACCTATTATCTATAGGTAACATTCCCTTATCTTATGCTTTTTATTTAATTTTCACTCAATCTTAGTATTTTATTACTCTATTCTTATTTTATACGCTCTGATTTAAGAAATCTCATTTTTTCATTATGTTCTTCATGATTTGATTCTTTTCCACGCGTTAACTCATTCGCTGCAGCTGATAACTCACCTACTAATGCTGCCTTACACTTATTGCAGTATCTTCCTGTCGAAATAGATTCTCCGCACTTTTCGCATTTAATCATCATAGGTGAGCCATACACTACCTCTAAACGTCCTTCTCTCAAAAAGCCCTGAATAATTTTTACTGGTACATGTGTTTCTTCACTTACTACATTCATAGCTGCACCTGGATTATCTCTTAAATACTCTTTTACCTGTTGAAACTGATCTTCCTCGATCTGTCTACATCTAGGACAAACACTTGGTCCTGTAATATGTTGAAACATCTTTTTACAACGTACACAAACTTTTACTTCCATTTTTAAATCCTCCCTAAATATTATATCTCTATATGCCTACACATACAATGAGCACAATCACATTTGCATTTTTTAAACGTAGGTTTTTTTGCACTATTTTAATACATTCTCTAATGGTAGCACCTGTTGTATATATATCGTCAATAATCGCCACTTGCCTTAATTCTGGATAGTCCATTGTCTTACCTTTAAATGCTACACTACCTACAATATTCATCACTCTCTCTTCTCTGCTACACTGAGATTGGGGCTTAGTATTTTTCATACGCTTTAAACAATCATATACTGGTATCCCTGACAAATTACTTAGCTCATTGGCTAAATCTAGTGCTTGATTAAATCCTCTCTTCTTCAGCCTATTAGGTGCTAAAGGTACAGGAATAAGTGCATCTACTCTCATCTGCTCTAGTATTTCTAACTCATACATAAATAG
Organism: Cellulosilyticum sp.; assembly: GCA_045612745.1. Lineage (GTDB taxonomy): Bacteria > Bacillota > Clostridia > Lachnospirales > Cellulosilyticaceae > Cellulosilyticum. Next base: position 1,000 of record JAZKZQ010000155.1, read on the forward strand.
CTTAGCAAAACTTGCTCCATACTTCCTAATCCCACTATATTTCCACCTCAAAACTGCTTCTCTACAAACATCTTTATAAGGAAATAAAGCAATCATACGTTCAATGGAAGGTAGTTCCAATTTTTCACAAAACAAGCAACGTTCCTTACCCATTTCATACGGTCTACCACACCTAGGACATATGTGTTCTCTCAAAATATAATGGCTGCACTGCTGACATAATGTTTCCTGCTCTTCATCCTCTAACACACACCTACAAAGTGTACACTTTGGTGGATATACCATCTTCTTAATCCACTTCCAAACACTATTAACCCATTTATACACCTAACTTCACCCTCTTTATTTTTTAAAGCATTTGCATCAGGTGCATCGCTAAACTTGAGTATCTCTCAATCTCTCTATTATTATCAACCATCTTTTGGAGCGTTGTTTCGAGTCCTACACCTACTACCATTTTTTTTGCACGTGTAACAGCAGTATATAAAAGATTACGATTTAAAAGCATAGGTGGTCCACTGTGTACAGGAATAATAACTACTGGGTATTCACTTCCCTGTGACTTATGAATAGTTACTGCATAGGCTAGTTCTAATTCATCTAATTGGGTAAATTCATACTCGACCACCTTTTGATCATCAAAAGTTACAACTAAAATCTCCATCTCTTCCTTGATACTTGTAATGATTCCACAGTCACCATTAAATACACCTGTGCCTTCTTCTATAGGCATGCCTGTTTTTCCAAGTACTTTCCAAGGTGTATTATAGTTATTCTTAATCTGCATTACCTTATCGCCTTCTCTAAAGATAAGACCACGATATTCCTTCTCTGGTTTTAATTCGTGAAAAGGATTAATCGTTTCTTGAATGGCTCTATTTAACTCATTGACACCAACAATTCCTTTTCGCATAGGTGCTAAAACTTGAATATCTTTTAAACTATCAAATCCTTGATACTTAGGTAATCTGGTTTTAATAAGTTCAATAATCGTGGCTTTTACATCATCTTGTGCACCACGTTTCATAAAGAAGAAATCAGTTCCCTTTTCATTAGCTACTGGATATTCACCTTTATTAATACGATGGGCATTCATAACAATAGCACTTTTAGAAGCCTGCCTAAAAATTTGAATGAGTCTTACCACATGAATACGCCCACTCTTGATAATGTCCTTAAGCACATTTCCTGCACCTACTGAAGGGAGCTGATCAGCATCACCTATTAAAATCAAGCGTTGTCCCTCTACTACTGCCTTCATCAAAGCATTCATTAGCGTAATATCTACCATGGACATTTCATCCACAATAATAACGTCTGCTTCTAGTGGGTTATCCTCATTTTTATTAAACATCTGTTTACTACTATCCTCACGCATATAGTTTATCTCTAGTAGTCTATGAAGTGTCTGTGCCTCCATACCTGTTGCTTCACTCATGCGCTTAGCGGCACGCCCTGTTGGTGCTGCTAAAAGTACATCTTCTCCTGCTTTTTCTAACATGTGCAAAATTGCATTAATAGTAGTTGTTTTACCAGTACCAGGTCCCCCTGTTACAACAGTTACACCATAAGAAAGTACACTACGTACTGCTTCCTTTTGTTCTTCTACAAGCTCAATGCCTAATTCCTTTTCTGTATGTTCTAGCTCTTTGTCTACATTTAAAGAACTATCCTTCTGATACAAACTTGCTAAATCTATAAGCTTTCTAGCTACAGCTTGTTCACTATGATAAAGATATGCTAGAAATACACAAGGTGTTTCATTATAGGTTTTAATAATAATTTGCTTAGCAAATGCTAATTCAATAAAAGCATTTTCAATTAATGGATGCTCAAAACTACCACTTACTACATAATTATTATATTCCTCTGGTAAAAGTAGTTTCAGTGCTTCTTCCATTAAAATATTTTTTGGTACAAATGTATGTCCATTACTTGAGTAGCTAGATAAAATATAAAGTATACCACTCTTAATACGATGAGGATCATTTCTAGCAATCCCTACTTGATGTGCAATTTCATCAGCTTTCTTAAAGCCAATACCAAAAATGTCATCTACCAAGCGGTAAGGTGTATTCTTAACAACCTCTGTTGTCTGATCTTTATACTGCTTATAAATTTTAACTGCATAAGTAGCTGTAATATTATATTCTTGTAAAAAAAGCATAGCCTTACGCAATTCATATTGGGCATGAAAGACCTCACCTATTTCTATAGCCTTCTTCTCACTAATCCCATTAATTTGAGCTAGTACTAATGGCTCTTCTTCAATAATACGAAAAGTATCTAAACCAAAATGCTTAACAATCTTCTTCGCAGTCTTTGAACCAATTCCTTTAATCACTCCAGAAGCCAGATATTTTTCCATACCCTGTACAGTCTTTGGCATACTTCTTTCAATTAAGTCTACTTTAATTTGCTTACCATAGATTGGATGATTACTCCAACTCCCTATAATTTTAACGTCCTCACCAGCATAAACACCTGGCATCTCACCTACACAAGAAATCTCTTCGCCTTCATATTCAATTGTACAAACTGTATAGCCATTTTCTTGATTTTGAAAAATAATATCTTCTACTGTTGCTTCTAAAACAATTTGTTCACTCAACTCTATTCACCACTCAACTTTCGTTTTTCATAAGTATAGCACATATATATGGTGGGGTGCAAAAAGAGGAGTTTGGTGGAAGGGGGCCGTTGGAGTAGTTCACTAGCTGTCAGCTGCACTCTCCGAAATTTGTGATAGTCTAAGTTTGAAGTTACAGAAACGCGGCAAAACTCGTAAAGTTAATTCCACTTCGTTCCATTAACATTACTCAAACACTGCCGCTAAAACCTCTGTAACTTCTTCACTAAGTCTATCATCAAATTTCTTCAAAGGCAGACTGACAGCTAGTGAACCACTCCACCTACCTTCTCACCTCTCCACCTTTTTGCAATATATGTGCTGAGGGAGTTAAAAATAAAACCTTATTCCATTAGATTTGTTCAAACACTGCTCCTAAAATCGCTGTAAACTCTTCATCAAGACTATCATCAAAACTCTCCCAAGGCAGACTTCCCACTAGTGAATCACTCCAACTACCTTCTCGCTTACCCTTTTTTTGCAATATATGTGCTGGGGAGTTAAAAACAAAAAAAACCGATTATAAACTAGTTTGTATAACTAGATTATAACCGGTTTGTGTCTTTTTTAGACTGGGTTATTATAGCGTGCTATAAGTTATTTGGGTGTATTATTGTATAACAATGTATCCGTTTGCATCTTGGTTGTATGTGAAGCCTAGTTTTTGGAGTGTTGCTGGAGTTATGTATGATGTGCCGTTGATGATTTTTGTTGTAACTTTTGTTTCTTTACCATCAATTACTACTGATGTTACTTTTGTTTTTGAGTCGTATTTTACTGGGATATCTAATTGACTCATTGTGTCTTTAAGTGGTACGTATACTGTATTTCCTTTTACAACTAAATCTGTTTCATCAAAGTATGCTGCAACTGGTTTGATGAGTGCTTGGAATTCTTCATTTGTATACACTTTTGCATCTGCTGGAATTGCTATTTCTTTTTTAGCTGCTTTTTTACTTTCTGTAGACATTGTTGCTTTTACATTGATTTTTTCTTCTGCTACACTAACTGCTAAGTTCAGTTCACAGTTACTTGTATAACTGTCATCTTTAAATTCATAATTAACTTTTGCGCTACTACCTTTGAGCATTTCTTTAAGTTGTGGAAGCATTGTACCTATTTGAGTTTTTAACTCTGATTGGAACTTGTCATAATCTGCTTCTGTAATTTCACCAGTTACAATCATGGCTTCTTTCATAAGGTCACTTGCAAATAACTCATCTATTAAACTAGTTGTTACTTGAGTAAATTGTTCATCTGAAAGTTCTACTGAATAAGTTCTATCCTTTTGTGTAACATTAAAATCTACATCTAGATTTTTCATTAAATCCATATATTTTGTTATATTAGCCTTACTCATTTCACTTTGTGGTGATTGAAGACCAATATATTCAGATGTAATGCTACTTAATCCCTTAGATGGTGCAACACCTGCAATTCCTAAAATATTTTCTATGTATGATTTACTAATATAAGTTTTATCACCTACACTAAGAACCTTAATAGGTGCTATAGCACTGTCACCAGTTTTTAAATCAATAGTTTCTCCACCTGCTTCTAATTTATTAAGTGTAATAGCTCCTTCTACTACTTCATCTGCAATATTCATATACGCAGTAATATCACCATCAAGTTTAATTGTTTCTCCACCTGCTGCAACTTCTACGGCAAAATCAGCCTTTGAATCAATGGCTTCCCAAGCATAAACCTTTTGAATCTCATCGAGTAAACTAATTCCTGTCTTGTTACATCCTATCATCATAATAGCTGTCAATACTACCATGACTAGTGCTAATGCTTTTTTCTTCATTCTATATTTCCCCCTATAAAAATTATTGTACCTTTTTATCTTACATGAGTAGCCAAATATTCTCAATATTTAATTCTATTTTTTATATTCTTGTAACAACACTGTAACTTAATTACCTTTTTACAACCTAGAAAACCTTACATTCTTCCCTTACAAAAAATAAGCTAAAATAATCTAAAGAGGGTACTATAAAATCATTTATGACTTTATAGTACCCTCTTTGCCACTTAAAGTAACTTATTAACTTTTCTTTTTAATCTTTCTCTTCTTATATAGTCCAAATGCAAGTTAGGTATTTGTGTACTACTAGTCTGCCTTCGTAGCAATCTGTTGATACTCTTAGTAAAATAATTGAAAAGTTCTTAGGCGAAATGTTTGAAGCGTAACGTAGTGAAGCAAGTTTTTCGCCGTTTTTTCAATTATTGAACTTAGAGTATCACAGATTGCGGAGAGTGTAGCTAGTAGTACACAAGTACCTAGCGACCCCTTTGCAACTATTTAACTTCTGCTTTTAACGCTTCTGCTTTATCTGTTCTTTCCCATGGTAAATCTACATCTGTACGACCAAAGTGACCATATGCTGCTGTTTGTTTGTAGATAGGTCTTCTAAGGTCTAACATTTTGATAATACCAGCTGGTCTAAGGTCGAAGTGTTTTTCAACGATTTCAACGAGTTTTTCATCACTTACAACACCTGTACCATGTGTGTTTACAAGGATTGATACTGGTTTAGCTACACCGATTGCATAAGCAAGTTCGATTTCACATTGTTTAGCAAGACCTGCTGCTACAATGTTTTTAGCTACGTATCTTGCTGCGTAAGCTGCTGAACGGTCTACTTTTGTTGGATCTTTTCCTGAGAATGCTCCACCACCATGACTTGCATATCCACCGTAGGTATCTACAATGATTTTACGTCCTGTAAGACCTGCATCACCAACTGGTCCACCGATTACGAAACGACCTGTTGGATTGATGAAGTATTTTGTTTCATCATCTAAAAGCTCTGCTGGAACGATTGGTTTAATAACGTGTGCCATAATCTCTTCATGAATTTGTTCTTGTGTCACATCATCTGAGTGTTGTGTAGAAACAACGATTGTATCAATTCTAACTACTTTATCACCATCATATTCTACTGTTACTTGTGTTTTACCATCTGGTCTTAAATAACTAAGTGTACCATTTTTACGTACTTCAGATAATCTTTTAGATAATCTGTGTGCAAGTGAAATAGGCATTGGCATAAGCTCTGGTGTTTCATCACAAGCGAAACCAAACATCATACCTTGATCCCCTGCACCGATTGCTTCAATTGCTTCTTCTGTCATTTCACCTTTTTTAGCTTCAAGTGCTTTATCTACACCCATAGCAATATCTGCTGATTGTTCATCTAATGCAACAATTACACCACATGAATGACCATCGAAACCATATTCTGGTGCATTATATCCTATCTCATTAATTGTGTTTCTAACAACTTTGTTAATATCTACGTAGCAATTTGTTGTAATTTCCCCCATTACTAAAACGAGTCCTGTTGTAAGTGCTGTTTCACACGCTACACGTGCATTTGGATCTTGCTCAAAAATCGCATCTAAAACTGCATCTGACACTTGGTCTGCAATTTTATCTGGATGTCCTTCTGTTACTGATTCTGATGTAAATAATCTCTTTGCCATTTCTCATAGCCTCCTTTGTATTTGTAGGATTTCCGAAACTAAAGATTTATAACTTGCGCCATTTACTAAATAAAAAAGCCTCATTCTAAGAATGAGGCTTTATCTCCGTTCATCGATCCTCATCTTACGTATGTAATATACGTGGGAATTGGCACCTTAGTTTATAAACTAGGTTGCCGGGTTTCATAGGGCCCTGTCCCTCCACCTCTCTGGATAAGAATTATTAAATTAAGTATTTAATTTTAAATCAAATTCATTATAAGCTTTCTACTAAAACTTGTCAATACATTTATGTATTTTTATATTTCCTCTTCGATGCTATTATTTCTAACATTTTGTGCAGGAGATAAATTATTTTGTGCTTGATATGCATTTACCATTTGCTTATACATACTATCTGCAAGACCAATTCCACCTGCTTCTACCATACTTTTACACATATTTTCTATCATACTATCTTCAAACATTTCTTCATAGTCACCCTTTTCAGTGATTCCTTCACCAGTGAGCATACTATCTTTCATTTTCTTGAAAACATATGAAAGCATATAGCTTTCGATTTCCTTACAGCTTTCTTTTAATTCCTCTGTATCTTGCTGCGTCATAGCTTTTTGAAGTGCTTCGCTAAAATCTGTACTTGCTACTTTATTATTTTGCGTAGTTAAATCCTTTTGAAGGTCTACTACACTTTGAATACTTGTAATATCCATGTACTCAGCCTCCTAACTAGCGTTTAAGATCATTAGCTTGTTGTAGCATTGTATCTACTGTCTGAATAGCTTTTGAATTAAGTTCATAAGCTCTTTGTGCCACAATAAGTTTAACCATTTCATCAGCCACTTGTACGTTTGAACCTTCTAAATAACCTGAGCGAATTGTACTTCTCTTAATATTTTCATCTTCACCTTCTACTAAAGGCTCACCTGAGTTAGGTGTTTCTACATAGTAGTTATTTCCTATTGCTTCAAGACCTTGAACATTAGCAAATTGTACCATTTTAATTTGTGCAATATCCATTCTTGTATTTGTTTCTGTATCCATATAAAAAACTGAACCATCTTGTCCAATTGTTATTTTCTCAACTGGTACATCTGTTCCAATAACAATAGACTCATCTTCTGTATTAAGTACTGTATTTCCATCAGAAGTTACCAGTGCATATGCACCCTCATCAGCAAGCATAGAAAGTCTAAAGCTACCATCTTTTGTATAAGCAACATTGTCATTACCTTTATCAATAACAAATAAGCCATCACCTTGAATCGCTAAATCTGTAGGATTATCTGTTTGTGTAAGTGTACCTGATGTATAGTTACGAGAATTTGCAAGTGCACGTACACCATGCCCTACTTGAGATGTAGATGGTTGTTGTGTATTATTTGCTTCTGCAGTTGTTCCTAGATTTGCATATAATAAACTTTTAAAGTTTGTTGTTTCTCTCTTATAACCTACTGTATTTACATTGGCTAAGTTATTTGCAATTGTATCAACGTTTAGTTGTTGTGCTGTCATTCCTGATGCAGCAGTCCATAATCCTCTTATCATTTTTAATTATCCCCCTTATTATACATCAGCTAATTCATTAACTGCTTTCCCTAGTAATGAATCATGTGTTTGTAATACCTTTTGATTTGCCTCATATGCTCTTGAAACAGTAATCATGTCAACCATTGCTGTTACTGAGTTAACATTTGATGTCTCTAAAAATCCTTGTATAAGTGAACCTGTAAACTCTGTTCTTGGTGCTGTACTACTATATAAGTTATCATTCATCTTGGTGAGTGCTCTAGTATCTGCAAAGTTTGCCATATCTAATGTGTCAATATACTCGGAATTTAAATAAATCTCACCATTATCCTTGATAATGACATTGCCACCTTGACTTAAAAACTCCTCGCCAAAACTAATAGTACCAGCTTGTCCCATGACACTATAGCCTTCAGATGTTACTAAATTACCATTTTGATTAATGCTAAAGTTTCCATCACGTGTATATGCTTGACCATTTGGTGTATTAACAACAAAGAAGCCATCACCTTGAATTGCAATATCTGTAATCTCACCTGTATTTCTAACTGACCCTTGTGTAAATTGAGTATAAACCTCAGCCACCTTAGCACCTAAGGTCATAGTACCTATTTCTTTATTATTAGGCTGATTGTTCTGCATGTCATTAATTCGCTTCATTAGTGTTTCCTTAAAAGAAGTAATCACTGTTGTGTCCTTCTTATACCCCGTCGTATTTACATTGGCTAAATCATTCGAAATAACCTCCATCTTTTTCGCTTGCACATTCATCCCAGTAGCGGCTGTATACAACCCCTTTATCATACGCTCTCCTCACTTTCACCTTAATTCCAATGAATAACTATCCTATATGTTCATTATTCATTTAATTCTGTTTTACCAATCCTGCTTATGCCCTTTGGCATATCTATAATCAACCCATGCACCAGTTCCTATAGCTACACAGCTCATTGCATCATCTG
>JAZKZQ010000156.1:0-11853 GCA_045612745.1 Cellulosilyticum sp.
CCATAAAAATACTCCTTGTAAAATATTGTAATTGAACTATTATTCAATAAACAATTTTTTACAAGGAGTATTACTTAATACAAACTTTATTTTAATTTTACAATTATTTTAACGTTATATTTTGTACTATTCCACAGTAACTGATTTAGCTAAATTTCTTGGTTTATCTACATCATTACCTCTTGCAATAGATACATAATAAGAGATAAGTTGTGTTGGGATAACAGAAAGTACTGGCATTAATAAGTCTTCTGCATCTGGGATATAAATCACATCATCTGCTACTTTTGCAACTTCTGTATCACCTTCTTGTGTAACAGCAATTACAAAAGCACCTCTTGCTTTTACTTCTTTAATATTTGAAATCATTTTTTCTTCTAAAGCTTTTTGTGTTACGATACAAAGTACAGGTGTGCCTTCTTCGATAAGTGCGATAGGACCATGTTTCAGTTCTCCTGCTGCAAAAGCTTCTGTATAAATATATGAAATCTCTTTTAATTTAAGAGCTGCTTCTCTAGCAGTTGTGAAGTCTACACCACGACCAAGATAGAAAGCATTATTTGTATCTTTCATATCATGAGAGAATTTTTCAATAGCTTCTTTGTTTGCAAGAATTGATTCTACTTTTGGTGCTAATGCTTCAATATTTTTGATTAATTCATGATATCTTTCAATTGTTACTGTGCCTTTTTTATAAGCAAAGTCTAAAGCAATCATGTAGAATGCAATCATTTGTGCTGTATATGCTTTTGTTGATGCGACAGCAATTTCTGGGCCTGCCCATGTGTAGAATACATCATGTGCTTCTCTTGCTACTGATGAACCTACTACATTAGTGATTGCAAGGACTCTTGCCCCTTTTGCTTTTGCAAGCTTCATAGCTGCTAATGTATCAGCTGTTTCACCTGATTGAGATACAACGATAAGCATTGTGTGTTCATCAATAAATGGATCACTATATCTAAATTCTGATGCAATATCTACCTCTACTGGTACTTTTGCAAGTTTTTCAATGGCAAATTTACCTACAAGACCTGCATGGTAAGCTGTGCCACATGCTACGATATACATTTTTGTAATACCGTCTAAGTCTTCTTTTGTAAGTTTGATATCATCTAAACGAATCATACCTTCTTCATCAAGTCTTCTTAAAAGTGTATCACGGATAGCTTGTGGCTGATCGTAGATTTCTTTCATCATAAAGTGATCAAATCCACCTTTTGATGCTGCCTCAATATCCCATTCTACTGTTTTAAGTTCTTTTTCTACCACATTATTATTACCATCATAGATTGTAAGTACACCATCTTTTACATGAATCATTTCATCATTTTCTAAGTAGTATACGTTACGTGTGTATTTTAAAATAGCTGGTACGTCAGATGCAATAAAATATTCTCCTTCGCCTACACCTACAATAAGTGGACTTTCTTTACGTACTGCAATAAGTTCATTTGGATGATTTGCTGCTACTACGCCAAGTGCATAAGCTCCTCTAAATACGCCAACTGCCTTACGCACTGCAGCTAGTAAATCACCTTCGTAGTATTTATCAATAAGGTGTACAGCTACTTCTGTATCTGTTTCAGATTTAAAGTTGTACCCTTCTGCTGTAAGCATTTCACGAAGTTGCATGTAATTTTCAATAATTCCATTGTGTACAACAGCAAGAGTTTCTGCTGCATTTAAGTGTGGGTGTGAATTCACATCTGATGGTGCACCATGTGTTGCCCATCTTGTATGTCCAATTCCTACTGACCCTATAATTGGATTCGCAGATAAAATCTCTTCAAGACCTGATAAACGTCCTTGTTTTTTAGCCCAACTAATTTTTTCATTACCATTGACAATAGCAATCCCTGCTGAGTCATACCCTCTATACTCAAGTTTTGATAAACCATCTACAATAATTTCTGATGCCTGTTTGTTACCAATATAACCTACGATTCCGCACATAGTTATATACCTCCTGATATTTTCAATTTTTAAGGTGCTAAAAAATCTTAAAGTAATTACTCTAAAAATTTTTTAATCAGGGAAATTCACGATAAGCCTATTGTGCTAAAAATTACTCTTTAGTTTTGTTAGCTTATTAAGGTTGTGATACCTCTAGAGTATCCGCCGAATTTTCGATAGCTCTAGTCCTCGTCAACTTAAAATTTCATCTTTAAGTTCTGGCGCTTGCTTTTTTCTATTTCCCATTTGCTTATTATAGCATAAATTTCTCTGAATGCTAGTGTAATTTTTTAAGTCAGTATTTTTTGCTATTTTGTGTTATTTTTCGACAATATTTTATCTAAGATTTAAAAAAGAGAACTCTTTATTTAAAACCTTTGATTTTACAAGATTTTTTGAGTTCTCTTTTCATAAATTTATTGTATGCAAATACCTATAAAATGTTGCATAAACCTATTTTAATTATTTTTTAGGTAACCAATTTTTAACTGTATCTTTAATAGCATCTTTTAATTGTGCGCCTTGTTCATTGGTAAGCTGTCCAGATTTTACAGCTTCATTAATGACTTTACAATATTCTTTGAGTACACGTTTTTTAAATTTACTTACAGAAATATTTTCTGCTTTTAACACATCTTCAAGTTTTTTACCTTGTTTAATATACTCTGCAAGTTCTTGGCCATCTACACCACAACTCGCAAGTGTTGCTTGAATTACTTTAAAATTATCAAGTGCGAATGGTTTTGGTTTATTTGGACATTCTGGCTTTTTATTTGGGCAAGTACTTGGTTTATTTGGACAAGTGCTTGGTTTTGTACTTGGTGTTTCACTTGGTGCTGTTGTTGTAGGTGGTTTTGGCGCTACTGGTGCACTTGGCTTTGTAGTAGGCTTTGCACTTGGTGCCGCTGGTGTACTTGGCTTTGTACTTGGTGCTACTGGTGTCACTGGTTTTACTACTGGTGGTTTTGGTGCTACTGGTGTCACTGGTTGACTTGGTGTTGTACTAGGCGTAGTAGGTGCTTGACTTGGCTGTGGTGCTTCAATTGCTTTTGGCATGACTTGGTTCTGACTTGGTGCACTAGGACTACTTGGCATAGCCGGTGCTTTACTTGGCTCCTTGGTTGGCGCTTTTCCTGGCATTTCTGTTGAAGGTGATGCTGTTGTTGTAGGCTCAGACTTTGGTGCACCTTTTCGTGTAACACTTGCTGCTCCAAATATTGTACTTCCCGCCATACATACAAGTAATAAACCTGCTATACTTTGAGTCAATCTGCGTTTCATGATATTCCTCCTTAAAATCTTTCTATACATATATATTGTGGAAATTCTTTGATAATATACTGTCAAAATTAGGTACTTATTTTTTTGGGGATGTATACTTTTCCTATTAATGGACATATTAATTTTAAATTATAGGAGGTGTAATGATGGTAAAACATTTACTTTGTACCAACTGTGGTTATGATATGGTAGGCCCTGAATACATCGCTAACACAGTAGATTCTTCTTTATCTATAGATGGTCCTATGTATAGTAACAGCACTTTACTAGACCTCAACAAAAAGCCCTACAACCACATTGTGTGCCCCTACTGCAAAAGTATAGGCAACTGGACAAGTTAAAAAATAAGCAGTGGACTCACCTTAGATAGCCCACTGCTTATTTTAATGTTATTTTTATTTAATTGCTTCTATTTAAAATGAAGTAACTTTATATTGCTTGTGTTTCTTTTTGACTTGCAACTTCTATCATATGCTCCTCTATAGCAACAATACTTTGCTCTACACCCCAGAAAAAGTATTGCTCACCTACTTGTTCTACAAGTCCACCACGTTCCATCATTTCTTTTACCTTTGGTTGTACCCCAGCGAAAAGTACTTTCGTACCTTGAGTTCTTAAAGTACTACTGATTTCTGAAAGCATTTGTACACCTGTAGTGTCAATAAGTGGTACACCTCGCATAGATAAAATCATATAGTGTAAATTTTCCAGCTGATTCATTTCTTCAGCTAGCTTTTCAGTTGTTGCAAAGAAAATAGGCCCTGATAAATAAATAACTTTTGTACGGCGATGATGATATTGTACACTAATCCCATTAGCTGTAAGTTTGTCCACATCTATATCACTTAAATTGATTTCAATATCTGCAATGCGTACTACAAAAAGTACAACAGATACAAGAACACCTACTAAAATTGCTGTTGTTAAGTCAAATAGTACAGTACATATCATAGTAATTAAAAATTGTGCTATAGCTGTTTTTAATTTTTTCTCAAATATATAGTGAATGCTTTCCCATTCATTCATACGCCAAGCTGTTACCATTAAAACACCTGCTAAAGCTGAAAGTGGAATTTGTGACATGATACCACCTAATAAAAACATAGAAGCCAAAAGACCAATCGCATGAAAAATACCTGTTAGTCTTGTTTCTTCTCCTGATTTAATGGCTACACTTGTACGTGCAATAGCTGCTGTAGAAGGAACACCTCCAAAAAATGGAATAATTATATTTCCAATACCTTGTGCTACAAGTTCACGATCTGCATTTAGCTTTTCATTTTTCATACGTCCTGCTGAGGCACCACATAATAAACTTTCAATCATACCTAAAGCTGCAATACTAATAGCTGGTACAATAAATGGTGTTAAACTTTGTTCTGTTAATGTACTAAGTCCTAATCTTGCTTCTGGAAGTAATGTTTTAGGGATATTACCAACTACTGCTACATCTAATTTAAATCCCATACTAACAGCTAGTGCAATAATAATTCCCACAAGTGAAGAAGGTACCTTTGCATTCCATTTTTTAGGCCATATAAGCATGATGATCATAACAATTCCACCTAATAATACAGCAGATAGATTAGGTGAAAATCCTAAATGTCCATATGAAATCAACTTACCAACAGCACTACTTCCTTCTGAGGTGACCCCAAAGAAATTATCTACTTGCCCTAAAGCAATAATAATAGCAATACCTGAAGTAAATCCTGTAATAACTGGTGCTGGAATCAATGAAACTAATTTTCCAACCTTTAAAATTCCTGCTAAGAATAAAATAATTCCTGCAAGAAGAGTTGCTATAAATACGCCTTTCATCTGATATTGATGTACAAGTCCAATTAAAATGGCTGTCATTGCCCCAGTTGGTCCTGAAATTTGATAAGATGCACCTGATAATGTGCTCATTATGAGTCCTGATAAAATAGCCGTTATAAGTCCTGCAGCTGCGTCTGCACCACTGCTTACACCAAAGGCAAGTGCCAAAGGTAATGCAACAGCTGTTACTGTTAATCCTGCCATGAGATCTTTGGAAAATCGTTTTCCATTATAACCTGCAAACTCATTTTTAATGTCTAAAATATACTGTTTGATCATGATTCTCCCACCTTATTTATTTTTTACTTTAAACGTTTTTTATTATACGCTCTTATTTTCATATTTTCTACACATTTCACAATTAAAAATTTATTTTTATATAAAATAAACAATTAAAAAAATAAAAGGTCCATTCTTTTCTATGAAAAAATGAACCTTTTTAACTTGTTTTCATATTATTACAGGATTGATAAAACAAACTGCTTTGCTGTGCGTCCAGAACGCCCACCATGTAAAAGTTCCCATTGTATAGCTTTTTCTCTTAATGTATTTTCATCCCAATCAATTTTGTAATGTTTAGCAATTGCATACACCATTTCTAAATATAAATTTTGATTTGGTGAAGTAAAGGTTAGGGATAGGCCAAAACGATCTGCTAAGGATAACTTTTCCTGCCTTGTATCTGTAATATTAATTTCTTGGCCTTGGCGGTCATCCCAAGTTTCTTTGATCAAGTGACGTCTATTAGAAGTGGCATATATCAACACATTGTGAGGGCGTACTTCAATCCCTCCTTCGATTAAAGCTTTCATATATTTATACTCTACTTCAAACTCTTCAAATGAAAGATCATCTAAAAATAAAATAAATTTCAAACCTCTTGCTCTTAAAGTATGTAAAATACGATTAAAATATTTAAAATCAGCTTTTGAAAGTTCGACTATACGTAACCCTTCTTCACAATAAGCATTTAAAAGAGCCTTAACAGATGAAGACTTTCCAGTGCCACGATCACCAAAAAGTAAAGCATTATTGGCTTCTTTTCCTTGTAGGAAAGCTTCGGTATTTTTTATAAGTGCTTTCTTTTGATAATCACAACCAATGAGCTGTTCAAAGGTAATAGGATCACATTCTCCAATGCCCACAAGTCCTAATGTTTCATCCCATTTAAAAGCCTTATAGCCATTCATTATACCTGCACCAAAACGTTTATAGTATCCTACCAAATAATCTACTACTTCTTCTGCACATGTGGCTCTTTCAAATACTTCATATAAGGGATCTAAAAAATTAGGCGCTCCTTTAGCAAGTTCTATCTCAAAAGGCGAATGATGCCATAACTCTAAAACTTGTGCAATATCCTTAATGGCTAATGCACGAAGCGCCTCATCTATATTTGTTCCTTCTCGCTCGCTACTTACAGAGAATGCATTCTCATCTCTTGCAACCAAGTACGTTAAATACATCTTAAATAAATGTTGCTTAAGTCCAGCATTAACCCCTACTTCTAAAAGCTCACTTAAAATTTCTTCATATAATTTTTCTCTTTCTTCATGGTCTATACATTGACTTAATGCATATACTCCATTTAAAATCTTATTTTCATTAAAAGTACGATAAAATACAAATGACATATGTTTTCCTCCTGTTGTCTATATAGGAGTAATTATAAAGTATTTTTTGTATTTTTCAATCATTATTTTATTTTCTGCAATAAAGTTTGACTATTTATCGAATCCATACAGCCGTACCAATAGGAATATTTTTATAGAGCCAAGCACTATCTTTTTCAGAAAGACGAATACATCCATGAGAAACTTTTCGTCCTAAATCATATTGTCCAGATTTAATATAAGTTCCACTTTTGTCAAATAAAATTGAATGGTACATATAGCTAGAAAAGAAAACCAGTGCATTTTTACAGCGAAAATTCTTATCCACCCCAAAATATGGGATGCTATATTCTATTTTAAAAAGTCCTGTAGGTGTAGCATTATTTACTTTTCCTGTAGAACACACAAAAGTTTTTTCCAAATGCCAACCACTATCTCTTTTCTTTAAAACATAGGTACGTTGCCTATAAAGATCTGTCCAAATAACGTAATCTGTATCGCTAGTTATTTCATTTAAGCTAACAAAGTCTTCAATATCTTTTGCGGCTACTTTAGGATTTAGGCTTCCCGGATCTCCTTCTAATATGATGCTATTCCATGGAATACGGATCTTCTTACCATCCTTATCCTTAACAATGTAATAATAAGTCTTTTCCGAACGCCAAATTTCTACCTTCTCTTTTTCTTTAAACGGTCCTACACTATAACGCATAGTCCCCATAATACGAAAAGCTGGAAAAAGTTTAGTTAAATATTGTCTACGCTTTTCATTCTCATAACGTATAAAAATTTGATTATTTTTTTGACCATATAATAAACTACTTTGACACTGGGTAGGTAATCCATTAATTTGCATTATTAACGTGGTCATATATTCCCCATCTGTTTCAAAGTATTTGGGATACTTATCTTTTCCTTCTCCTGGCATGAGGGTATAACCCATTTCATAATGATCAACAAAGTCTTTACCATCCCAAAAAATGTGCAATAAGTCTAGACTTAGTGGTATCTGAGAAATATTGGTAATCTTTTCTTCATCAACTTTTACAAAATCATTAATCTTATGCCAGCTATGATTAGTAAAAAAAGGACCTTGATGTTTATCAATTTGCCATAATACTTTTAGCGCATCTAACGGTACTAAAATTTGTCCACCTGCTTCAATAGCATAGGTCCGAAGTGGACCAATATAAATAATTTGATTACTTAAATTTACTGCTTGATCTTTTAAAGGTAGTATTCTACTCACTTCCGTATCTATGGATTTGCCATAGTTTAAATAAATAATACCATTCACATCCTGCCGTTCTAGTCCCATTTGTTCTAGATAAACTAAAGGTACATATTTATTTTCCTGTAAATTATAAAGTGGATATACCTTTCCACCTATAATAAATATATTGTAGTCCTCATCTAATAGCCCCACATATATTTTAGGATTATAAGACTTGCCATAAATACAAGATGAAATTAAAAAAATAAAACACAAAAAAATGCTAATCAGATGTTTTGGTTTAATCATGATACCTCCTCCTCTTCTTAGCATTTCCCTATTCTATTTAATCTATGATACAATCAAAATATTTTTTACACTTTTTGATTTGCTTTTTGCTACCTACTACACATAAATAAGGTGCCTTATTAAGTGCATCAAATATTGGTGCTAATGCACGTATGTCAGCTAAATCTATATTTAAAATTTCATGCATAACTTGTTTTACCTTATCTATAGACATGCCACATAAAGTATACATAAGCCCTCGTTCACTTTTTTGCTCCATACTCATAGGTACTTGCATTGTTCCTATGGTATGAATAATATAGCGTTCAAGTTCTTCTTCCTCCATTTGTAAATGCCTCAAAAAGTTGCCTATTCCTTCAAAAACTTCAAGTGTCCCTTTAAGCTTTGGATCACAATACGAACAAATTACTAAGTTACCATCATGACTTATTAGAAGATCACAGCCATAAGCGCCACCTTTTAAACGTACGTGATCCCATAAATACGTACTTTCAATAATATTTGCTGCCACCTCCATCACGCCATGATAGTTAAAACCTGCCGTTATAAAATTAAAACCTTTTGCAATGGCTTCTACTTTCTGCATAGTACAATAAGCTTCTCGCTGATTTCTTAGAGTTAAATCATATTTATAATGTTCCTGGTCTTGGCTTGGTAAACTTTTACCTAATGCATATACTATTTCTTGTAAAGTCTCCTCTTCTTCTGGAGGTGCTGTTACATAAACCATTAAGTTTTGTTGGCATACTACTTTTTTATAAACTAGGGATACTTTTTCCATGATCGTTTCATACTGTTTGTCAAAATGTTTATAAAAGTCCCTAATAAAATTATAAAATCTAATACCAGAAACCATATCTTCATACTCACCAGCTGGTGCAAAGAAGGCAAACAAACGCCTTGTAGCACGGTATTCTGGTGCACCCTCAAAGCTTCTTGCTAGTTCATACTTAATATTTCCAATCATTTCTTTTATGCGGCTTTTTTCTGTAAAGATACTTTCATTTAAAATTTCCAGCATTAATAGCTGCCACTCATTTATTTCTTCTATTAGTACTTTACTTGTAATCTTAAAATAAGGTTTATATTCATTATTTTCTAGATGATTGTATGCCTGTAATGAGCAATTCATACCACCTGTTTTACGATTAATAGCATTCTCAAGTGTTTGATAATCCATACTCTTGGTTCCAACATAAGTTAACAAATGACCTAACACCCCTAGATAGGGTAACTCTTCTTGTGAAACAACTGTAGTATCAAATAGCACATGCAAATACACAATACCTTTTGTTTGTTCCTCATGAAAATAATATTTAAAAGGTGTTATCATTACTTCCTTTTTAGAAATTGAAGGTATCTCTAATGTTAAATCTTCTTTTTTTAAATGAGGTAAGCATTTCAAATCTTCTTGACAATTTGGTGTCATCTGCATTTTTTGAAGCTCCTGCTGCCTAATTATAAGTGCTGCCTTTTTTGAAGGTGTTAATGTCTTCTCATAAGCCAATAATGTGCTTTCTAACTGCTTATGTTCTTGTTCTGCTAACTCATGACTTGGATTTAAAATAACCAAAACACGGTGTTTATTATTTAATAAATATTTTTGAATTAATGACTCAAAATAACCTTTTCTTTGATATGCTTTAATTTTTTCGATATGCTCTTTATACTTTAAGTGAACAAAAGGATTACCACCATATAAATAACTATTTAAAATCATTTCACCATATTGCAAGCCAACTGGTTCATAAGAAGCATCTACTTCTTTAAGTTCAAATGCCAAGGTATGTAAAGCAGCTTCTACAAGATCTTCATCTATGCCATTTTTCACTAGAGATTCTAATACTTCTAAAACAGCTGTCTCAAATGTATGGCCGTCCTCTTTATTGGCACCTTTAAGTGAGATAGAAAAAACAGGCTGATAACGACTTGTATCATATCCACCTTCCCCTAAGCTTATACCTAACTGACGTTCCACAACAATATACTTTGCTAAAGGTGATGCACTACTTCTTAGTAGCATATGCTCTAAAAGTTCAAATGCAAGTCTTAACTCTGCATCTAATGCCGTACCAATGACAAAACTTAAGCTCATTAGTGTTTGGTCTTCATCTAAATCTGCCGGATATTCAGCTGTTACATACAAAGGCGTTAAAGGTGCCTTTTGATAACTCCCTTCAAACCTAGATGTTAATCCCTTTGTAGATGATAAGTCCTTTAAACAACATTCTTCCAAAATAGTCAATTGAAGTTTTAAATCCATATCACCATATAAATAAATCACACTATTTTCAGGTCTATAATAACGCTTATGGAACTCTAAAAACTCTTCATAACTCAAATTAATAATATCTTGTGGTATTCCACCTGCATCAAATCGGTAATGTGTTTCTGGAAAAAGTGCACCACTTAAAGCATGTTCCAGTCTTGTAGTTGCCTCACCATATTCTCCTTGCATTTCGTGATAAACAACACCACTTATACCCACTTCATTGGTTTCTTCATCTAAGATATAATGCCATCCTTCTTGGGCAAAAAAACTTTCATCTTGCTCCATAAGTGGATGAAAGACCATATCCATATACACTTTCATAATACCATTTAAATCTTTTTCACTTAAACTTGCTCCATAATACATAGTCATATCTGGATAGGTACAAGCATTCAGTGTTGTACAAATTGATCCTTTTTCGAGGGCCATAAATGTTTCCTTTAGTGGATATTTCTCAGATGCACAACATACTGTATGTTCTACAATATGTGGTGCACCATTATTACTTTCAGGTGGTGTGTAAAAAGCAACACAAAACACTTTATGTGGGTCCTTATTATTCAAGTTAATAATAGTAATACCACTTTTTTCATGTCTCAAAACACGTCCGATCCCATCTACTTCTTCAATATATTCTTCCTGAAGGAGCTTAAATCCATCATATTGCTGTGCAAACTCTAAATTCATTCTAAATCCCTTCTATATATAACTTAATATATCATTAAATTTTATTTTTCCGAAGATGAAAGTACTTCAAATTGTATCCATATAGGTGCGGCGGAACCATTTGGAAGCATATAGCTTAAAGTTCTAGTTTCATGAGCTTTAAGACATCCTAAATCCACTGGTTCTTTAATCTGCTTAAAATAATGTCTACGCTCTATAGGACATAAATTTCCTCCATCCCATTTGATAACGCCTTTAAAAACACCTGCCCTTGGTACAAATTGCACTTTCGTATCTGCTTCTGTTTGAATTGTAATATGATACATTATACCATAGTTTCCCCGATTAATGGTAATTTCCTGTGTAATTCCATCTTTTCCTATTGCCCAATCTTCATCTTGTTCCATACATATATAATATTTACCAAAATTAGGTAGGTGCAGTGTGTAATATTCTTCTAAAATAGAAAAGGTCCCACGCGGATGACAATCTTTTTCTAGATATGGTAAGGCCGAAATAGAACTACTATTTTCTGTAGGTAAAAGAGCAGCTGTTATAATTTCTACTTTCCCACTTGTTTGAAAATCTATAATACCTGTTAAGACTGTCTGAGGCTGCCATGAATCTCCTTTGCTCTCATATATAATCTTATCCCCATAGGTAGGTAGTACCATGTCCTCTCTATTTTCTTGTGTAAAATATTTTTCTAAAAGCTTTTGTCC
>JAZKZQ010000157.1:0-13800 GCA_045612745.1 Cellulosilyticum sp.
TGTATATATACCTATATAAACTTAAATAATAGTTTAAGTTTACCATAAAAAACCCTTGTATGCTAGGTGAATTATAAAAAGTAAGATATAATATCAAAGAATAATATAAGAGAAGGAGTAAGTAAATGATGGAAGTTGGAAAAGTTCAAAAATTACAAGTCAAGAAATGTACACCAGCAGGGACGTATGTTAACAGCATAAGTGAGAACAAGGAAGTAGATTTGTTGCTTTATGAAAGTGATAAAAATTTTAATGTAGGTGAAATAATAGAGGCATTTGTATATCGCAACTCAAAAGATGAGAAAATGGCAACACTTAGAAAGCCTAAGGTAGTGATTGGAGAAGTCGCAGCATTAGAAGTTGTAAGTATAAGCCGCATTGGTGCATTTTTAAACTGGGGATTAGAAAGAGACTTATTTTTACCATTTAAACAACAAATAGGAAAGATTAAAAAAGGCGAAAAATATCTTGTAGGAATGTATGTGGATAAAAGTGATAGACTTTGTGCTACAATGAAAATATATGATTGTTTGAGTTGTAAATCACCTTATAAAGTCAATGATGAAGTAACAGGAACAATTTATTCTATTAAAGAAGCCTTTGGTGCCTTTGTAGCGGTGGAGAATCGTTATCATGGACTTATTCCAACAAAAGAGCTTTATGGCAAGCATTATGAGGGGGAAACAGTTCAGGTCCGTGTAAAAGAAGTAAAGGCAGATGGTAAGTTAGAACTGAGCTTAAGGAAGCCTATTCATTTTCAAATGGAAGAGGATATAAAAATATTAATGGAAAAGCTTGAAATATGTGGGGGTAAACTTATGGTACATGATAAAAGTTCCCCAGAGGAGATTAAAGCACTTTTACACATGAGTAAGGCGGCTTTTAAAAGAGCAGCTGGTAGACTTATGAAAGAGGGTGTTATAGAAATGAAAAATGATGGAATTTATCGTATGTGGTAAAAAAAGGTGACAAAAAATAGGCGGCTAGTGCAATTGATACTACTAGCTACACTCTCTTTAATCTGTGATGTTCTAAGCTTGATAATAAAAGAAACGGTGTGAACTCGCTTCGCTCAGACAACACACCTAAAAGCTCTTTTATTATCTTCGCTAAGAGCATCAACAGATTACTCCGAAGGTAGACTAGTAGTATTCAATTGCCCTAGCTATTTTTGATCATATAAGAAAAAAGGAAAAGAAGAAGTTAATGAGTTACTTTGTAAAATAGAAGTGAGGTATTGCAAAATTAGAAATTTTGCAATACCTCACTTATTATTATGAAGTAGGTGAGTATAGCTTTAGTCTTCCTACTTCAAACTTAAAATTTAAGTTGATAATATGGCACTAGCTGTGCGAGTTGTTAGAACATATTAGGCAAGGATTACTTTGTGGAATACTTTTTTGCCTTTTTGAATCATAAGTTCGCCGTTGTTAAACATGTCAGCAGTGATGAGAGTTGCTGGGTCTGTTACTGGAGAACCTTCTATTTTAATACCATTTTGTGTAACGAGGCGACGGCCTTCTGAACGAGATGGTACGAGATTTGTGTTTTGAAGAAGGGTTAAAATATCCATACCTTCTGCAAAGTCAGCTTGTGACATTTCAGTTGAAGGGATTGAACCGCCATGTGCACCACCCATGAAGAGTGCTTTAGCAGCTGTTTGAGCTTTTGTAGCTTCTTCTTCGCCATGAACAATTTTTGTTACTTCAAAGGCAAGTCTTTCTTTAGCAGCATTAATTGCAGCACCTTCTACGTTTGTGATAGCATTTACTTCATCCATTGGGATAAATGTAAGTAGGGATAAGCAACGTTTAACATCAGCATCAGCTACGTTACGCCAGTATTGGTAGAAGTCATATGGAGATGTTTTTTCAGGATCAAGCCATACTGCACCATTTTCTGTTTTACCCATTTTTTTACCTTCACTGTTTGTAAGGAGTGAGAATGTCATACCAAATGATTGGTCACCATGAAGTCTTCTAACAAGTTCAACACCACCGAGGATATTTGCCCATTGATCATTACCACCGAATTGTAATTTACAGTTATAACGTCTGTAAAGTTCTAAGAAGTCATAAGATTGCATAAGCATATAATTGAATTCTAAGAAAGTTAAACCTCTTTCAAGACGTTGTTTATAACATTCAAATGTAAGCATACGGTTAACTGAGAAGTGTACACCAATTTCTCTTAAGAAGTTGATGTAGTTTAAGTCACGAAGCCAATCAGCATTATTTACCATAAGTGCTTTGTCATCTTCAAAAGAAATAAAACGAGACATTTGCTTTTTGAAACATTCTACGTTATGGTCAATAATTTCTGTAGTCATCATTTTACGCATATCTGTCTTACCTGTTGGGTCACCAATCATGGCTGTACCACCACCAAATAAGGCAATTGGACGGTGGCCGGCTTGTTGCATATGTGCCATAGCCATAACAGTCACAAAGTGACCTACATGTAAACTATCAGCAGTAGGGTCAAAACCAATATAAAAAGTAACTTTTTCCTTTTCTAAAAGTTCACGAATTTCTTTTTCATGAGTGGTTTGTTCAATAAAACCACGTTCTAATAAAACATCATATACGTTTCTCATTATGAAACCTCCTGTATTTTAGTTTAGGTGAAATATGCCCATATAAAAAGGGTTAACTCAAGTCCTAAGGACGAGTTAACCCGTGGTACCACCTTAATTTACAAACAAAAGTTTGCCTCAAAGCCTATAACGGGGCAATCCGGACACGCAACTCCAAAGTTGTAATTCATAAGATAAATAGATATGTGTTTGCACCAATCACACACTCTCTGAAAAACTATTTATTTACTACTAAGTCTTTATCATCATTTTTGTGTTTATTTAGTTAGCTTTTATATTAACATAAGCATAATTGGATTTCAAGAGTTGGGATAAAAAATAAGAAAGCGTCTAGAAAAAAATCTTTTCTTCATGTAGAATATTCATATGATATAAAAAATAGAGAATATATAGTTATATATTGATATGGGAGGCAACACAATGTATGAAATAAGTAAGGGGAGCCCTATACTAGGATGTACTATGGATGGAATGGGTGCTAACTTTGGTATATTTTCTGATGTAGCCAGAAAGATGCAGCTAGAGATTTATACTGATGGGCCTCAAAGTGTATGTGTGAAACAAGTTGTATTAAATCGTGAAGAACATGTAGAAAATCATATTTTTCATATAAAGGTAAATGATGTGCAAGAAGGTATGGGATATATTTGGCGTATCATTGATGAAAAAGAGCAAATTTCTAAAGCTTTATTAGACCCGTATGCTTATGGTGTTAATAATATGCCAGGTGAAATGCAAGGGTACTACAACATTGTTATAGGTTATAAACCAAGTGAAAGTGCAAGACCTTATATCCCGTGGAAAGATACAATTGTGTATGAACTACATGTAGGACACTTTACAAAGCATCATTCTTCAGGTATTTTGGAAGAGGAAAAAGGAACCTTCATTGGGCTTATTAAAAAATTACCTTATCTGAAATCATTAGGAATTACTACTTTAGAGTTGCTTCCTATTTTTAAATGGTATCCTTATACTATTAAAAATATAAATCCTAATACAGGGGAGAAATTAGAAGATAGGTGGGGGTATAACACGATTGGTTTCTTTGCCCTTGATGAGCGTTATAGTATTAAAAAAGATGGTTACACTGCTTATAAAGAATTTAAAGCTTTGGTAGAAGCCGCTCATGAGATGGATTTAGAGATTATATTAGATGTAGTATATAACCACACAGGGGAAGGTGGTGAAAATGGAGAAGCATGTAGCTATAAGTATTTAAGTCCTAATACGTATTATAAATTTGATTACCAAGGGCAATATCGTAATTGCTCTGGTACAGGGAATACCTTATATACTAATCATCCCATTGTAAGAAAGCTTATTTTAGATAGCTTAAAGTATTGGGTAGTTTGTATGGGAGTAGATGGTTTTAGATTTGATTTAGCTTCTATTCTAGGGCAAGACTATGAAGGAAAGTGGATGAAGGATTCTTTACTTCATGAAATTGCAAATGATCCAATTCTTTCTAATGTAAAGTTAATAACGGAAAGTTGGGATGCAAAGGGAAGTTATGATGTAGGACGTATGCCTTATCCTTTTAGAGAATGGAGCGATTATTTTAGAGATACCATGCGTAAGTTCATAAAAGGAGATCAAGGTATTGTAAAATCTGTAGCGGATTGTATGCTAGGTAAAGAAATATATTTTGCAGATCCACAAAAAGGTGAAACACATACATTGCATTTCATTACAGCACATGATGGCTTTACTTTAAGGGATTTATGTAGCTATAATAACAAACATAATTTGGAAAATGGTGAAGAAAATAGAGATGGAAATAATGCTAATTATAGCTATAATTGGGGTACTGAAGGGATAACGACAGATCCAAATATTTTACGTAAGCGATTAGTGGCTACTAAAAATGCTATGTGCCTTTTACTTATGGGAAAAGGGGTGCCTATGATCCTTATGGGGGATGAAATTGGAAGAAGTCAAGGCGGAAATAATAATGCTTTTTGTCAAAGTCATGAAGGAATATGGATGAATTGGGACCAGTTAATTTCTGAAGCAGAAATTTATACTTTTACAAAAGGCCTTATTCAGATTAGAAAAGAACTAAAGTATTTTATTACGCAAGAGAAATACAGAATCACTTGGCATGGTATTCACTATGGTCAACCAGACTGGTCTTATTATTCTAGGAGCATTGCATGGCATATTCAAGGAGAAGAATCACTTTACATCATAGTCAATTTATATCATGAAAATCTAAAGTTTGAGTTACCAGGAGGAGAAGGAGGCTGGGTAAGAATAGTAGATAGCCACTTACCATTAGGAGAGGATTTGACTACTGTCTCTATTTCAGATAGGGAGTATGAGGCAGTAGGGTATAGTATATGTATTTTTAAGGCTGTTATACCACCAGTAGTAGCTATGGCTAATCAATCATAATTTTAAAATAAAGCAATGGGCTGTTGCAAATTTTGCAGCAGCCCATTTTGAATATTTTTAGATACCATAGGTTGTAAGAGTCTATTTGTAGCAGTTTTTACTTTTAAGAAGTTAGGCAATGAGATAAGGTGTCATTTGGCTAGGTAATTCATCATTACTACAAGAAGTACCAATTACAAAATCAACATTAAATTCGTGAGAGAGGCTTTTGATTTGTTCAAAAATCTTAGAGATTTCATCAAGGCTGGAGTGGGTGATTTTTATAATTTCATCAATAAAAACAACTTGAATATCGTGGTTAGAGGCTAAGAGACCACATAGAAAACCAAAGAAATGTTGTTGTGAGTTTAGTTTGAAATTACATGTTTCTACTAAACGAATATGGTGAGAAATGGCTAAACGATGATTGTTGCAACTATCAATATAAACAGCATGCCCAGTTAAGTTTTTCACAGTTGCATTAGCTTC
This sequence comes from Cellulosilyticum sp., assembly GCA_045612745.1. Lineage (GTDB taxonomy): Bacteria > Bacillota > Clostridia > Lachnospirales > Cellulosilyticaceae > Cellulosilyticum. The sequence continues at coordinate 5,462 of JAZKZQ010000157.1, forward strand.
CTCAATCATTAATTTGGTTTTTCCCTCTCCTGTTTGGCCTGTAATAATCTTTATCATAGCACATCACCTCTTAAAAATTTATTTTATTATTATATCTATTCAAATTTAGCGTGAAAATAACTTATTTTTTAGGAAAAATTATAAAAATATTATGAGGTTTATGTAAGGGAGTTTAAAAGAGCAAAAAAAAGCAGTGTCATCTGTATGACACTGCTGATATGCTTAACTATTGGAATAAGGTTGATCATAAATGCGCCCATAAAGTGTAAAGCAGTAAATACCTGCAATACCAATCACAGCATAAATGACGCGACTAATCCATGAACTCATACCACCAAATAAGAAGGCTACAAGGTCAAATTGGAAAAATCCAACAAGGCCCCAGTTGATTGCTCCAATAATGATGAGTGTAATTGCGATATAATCCCAAGTTCTAGATTTCATAATCTAAATAACCACCCTTTCTTATATTATAGCGAAGCAAGATGATACTTGTATTATGTGCAAGTTATTATTTTTTATGCAGTGGTAATAAAAGAGAACACCATGTTTTATAAAAGTAATAGGTCAAAACATAATATTTAGAAAAAAACATATACTAAAGTAAAAGTATTTAAGTGAGGTTATTATGAAAAAAAGTATTATTCAACTGAGTCTTGAATATTATGATTTTACTTCTCTAAAATGGCAAGTCATTGCACTTAATAAATGTTATCCATTTTTAAAGGTATATACAATCGGAAAAAGTGTGAATCAATTACCTCTTTATGCTTTAAGATTAGGTTGTGGCCCAAGGAAGATACATATTAATGCAAGTCATCATGGAAATGAGTGGTTAACCACGTTTATTGTTATGCGATGTGTTGAAATATTGTGTAAGGCATTTAAAAAAAGGGAAAGCTTATATGGTATAGCAATTAGAACACTTTTAGAAAGTGTAACGTATGATTTTATACCTATGGTCAATCCAGATGGTGTGATGTTAGCAATAGAAGGAACAAAAAGTCAGTATTTTACTCAGGCACATTTAAAGTGGAATGAGGGCAATTGTGATTTTACAAGATGGAAAGCAAATGCACGAGGAGTTGATTTAAATCGCAATTATGATGCAGGTTTTATAGAGTATCAGCATATTAGCCCAGTCCATAGTCCATCTTTTGCATATTATGCAGGAGAATTTCCAGAGAGTGAGCCGGAAAGCAAAGCACTTGCAGACCTTACTAAAACTAGGAAATATGATTTGGTTATAGCTTATCATACACAGGGAGAAGTAATTTATTGGACTTATGACAATCAATATGTTGCAACAGCCATGGAATATGCTAAAATGTTTGAGGAGGCTAGTGGCTATTTATTAGAGACACCAGATCCTCTTGCAGCATCAGGTGGTTACAAAGATTGGTTTATAAAGAGCTTTAATAAACCTGGTTTTACAATAGAATGTGGCATTGGTGAAAATCCAATTAATATTAATCAAAGTGATGAAATTATACAGCGTACCTTGCCAATTATATTACTTGCTGCAAAAGACATAAGAAAAGAGGAGTATTAAGTGGAAGTTTATCATAAATATTCTAGTTATTTAAAAGATAAATATGGAGAGAAAGTGTATAAGATACCAGTTAATTTACCAGTAACTTGCCCAAATCGTGATGGTAGTGCAGGGCATGGTGGCTGTACATTTTGTGGAGATGTGGGTGCAGGCTATGAAATGCGCAGTAATAAGGAGCATATTCGTATACAATTAGAAGCAAATATTGAAAAAATTAGTCAGAAATATAAGGCAAATGCCTTTATCCCATATTTACAAAATTACAGCAATACTTATATGCCAATTGAAACATTTAAAGAAGTTTTAGAGCAAGTTACACATGAGAAGGCAGTAGGCATTGCTGTTTCTACGAGACCAGATTGCATTAATAAAGCATATTTAGAAGCATTAGATGCTTGGGCTAAGAAGTATAATAAGACAGTAAACATTGAACTAGGTCTTCAAACGATTAATTATAAAACCTTAGAGATTATTAATAGAGGACATGGTCTTGCAGAATACCTAGATGCAGTAATGCAAATCAAGGCCTATCCTCATTTTACAATTTGTACCCATATCATTGTAGATTTACCTTGGGATACAATGACAGATGTGATTGAAACAGCTAAGTGCATGAGTGCACTTCGCATGGATTATGTAAAATTACATGCCCTTTATATTGTCAAAAATACAAAACTAGCAAAAGAATATGAAAAAGGGGAATTAAGTCTTGTAAGCCTAGAGGAGTACAAAGAAAGAGTAATTACTTTCTTACGTTATTTATCACCAGAGATTGTTATTCAGCGTATCATTGGCCGTGCGCCAGAGGAACATACCTTGTATGCTAACTGGAATACAAGCTGGTGGAAAATTCACGATGATATTGTGGCAGAAATGACAGAAAAGGGTTATGTGCAAGGGGATCTTTGTGATTATTTAAATGGAAAAGCAGTACGTAAATTCGTTGGTAATAAGTAATGATTTAGATATAAATACTTAAGAAGGAGAAATAAATGAAAATATTTGCAATAGGCGATTTACACTTATCAACACATACCAATAAACCTATGGATATTTTTGGAGACCAGTGGTTAGAACATGAAGCAAAAATTAAGGCAAATTGGCAGGATGTAGTAGGTGAAGAGGATTATGTGCTTATTCCCGGCGATATTTCGTGGGCCATGCGTTTAAAAGAGGCAGAAGGTGACCTTAAGTTCTTAGAGACTTTAGCAGGTAAAAAAGTATGTATTCGTGGCAACCATGATTATTGGTGGGATCGTCCTGGTAAATTGAACTGTAAGTATCAGTCTGTTTATTTTCTTCAAAATACCACGTATTTAATCGGTGATATTGCTATTTGCGGTACAAGAGGATGGCTTAGCCCAAACGGATTAAAATGGGATGAGGAAGATGAAAGACTTTATAACCGAGAATTAGAACGCTTAAAGCTTTCATTAGAGGCTGCCAAGAAAGTAAGTAGTGTGAAGGAAATTTGGGTGATGCTACATTATCCACCTACGTACAATAAAGATGTTACTTCACCACTTTTAGTACTTTTAGAGCAGTATAATGTGAAACATGTAATATATGGTCATTTACATGATGCAAATTCTTGGCAAGATGCTTTACAAGGTACCCATAATAATATTATCTATACACTTGTATCCGCAGATTATATTGGGTTTACACCAGTGATGATTGCAGAAATATAAAGACAGTAAAATTAATGGAGAACAAATATGAAGTTACCAATTATTTTTGAAAATAAAATGAAAGCATTGTTAAAAGAAGAGTATGATGCATATATAGCTTCTTATGACCTACCTAAATACCAAGGCCTACGTATTAATACTTTAAAAATTAGTTTGGAGGAATGGGAAAAGATTAATCCTTTTAAAGATATAAAACCAGTACCTTGGTGTAGAGATGGTTTTTATTATGGTTTAGATGAAAAGCCAGGTAAACATCCTTACTATTATGCAGGACTTTATTATATTCAAGAGCCAAGTGCTATGTCACCAGGGGCTTATATGCCTATAGAAGAAGGTGATAAGGTGCTTGATTTATGTGCAGCACCAGGAGGGAAATCTACCCAACTTGCGGCTAAGTTAGGACAAACTGGAGTCCTTGTTTCAAATGATATTAGTGCATCACGAGCAAGAGCATTACTTAAAAATCTAGAAAATTGGGGAGCTAGAAATATCATTGTAACTAGTGAAGATACCCCAAAACTTGCAGAAAAGTGGACAAACTATTTTGATAAGATTTTAATTGATGCCCCTTGTTCAGGAGAAGGGATGTTCCGTAAAAGTGAAGAGGCCATTAAGAGTTGGGAAACTCATGGCGTAGAACATTGTTGTAACTTACAAAGAGGTATTTTAAGTAATGTAGTAAAAATGTTAAAACCAAATGGTATGATTTTATATTCAACTTGTACTTTCTCACCAGAAGAAGATGAATGTATGATTCAAAGCTTTTTAGAAGAAAACCCTGATTTTAGTATTGTACCACTTGAGGCTGTAGGTGGTATTTCTCATGGCCATCCAGAATGGGTGCCAGGTGGAGGGAGAGAGGAACTAAAAGGTGCATTACGTTTATGGCCACATCTGATGGCTGGCGAAGGGCATTTTGTATGTTTACTTCAGCGCCAAGGTGAAGGCAGTGGCACCACACCAGTGACTAAGCGAGGTAAAGTTATTAAAGACTATAAAGAAGCAGCAGAATTTATTAGTGTGCAAACACATATTGATTTAAATACACCTGTAGAAGAAATTAAAGGTAAGCTTTATATTTTACCAGAAGAAGCACCAGACCTTAGCGGGATTCGTGTTATTCGTTCAGGATTATACTTAGGTGAAATAAAAAATAAACGTTTTGAGCCATCTCAGGCAATGGTTTTAGCATATCCTAAAGAAATGTTTAAACGTACCATTGAAATTGGTGAAGATGAAGAAATGGTAAAACGCTATCTTAAAGGAGAAACACTTTTAATAGAAGCATCTAAAGGATGGCATGTGGTGTGCATGGCAGGATATCCATTAGGATGGGTTAAAGCACAAAATAATATCCTAAAAAATGGGTATCCAGCATCTTGGCGTATGATGGGATAAAATAATTTGATAAATGGAGTGTATCAATGGGAAAGATGAGACTTGATAAGTACTTAGTTCATGTGGGTTATGGCACAAGAAGTACAGTACAAAAATTAATCAAAAGTAAGAAAGTACAAGTAGATGATGTAGTGGTACAAAAACCGGAGACAAGCATTGACCCTGAGAAGGCAGTTGTAAAGATTGGTGGTCGCATTATGGACTATCAAGAGTTTTACTACTTTATTTTGCATAAACCAGCGGGTTATATTACAGCCACAGAAGACAAGAAATTACCAACAGTATTGGACTTACTAGAGGAAGAGGATCGTAATAAAGACGTGGCACCGGTGGGACGTCTTGATAAAGATACAGAAGGACTTTTAGTATTAACCAATGATGGAAAAACAACGCATGAGCTACTTTCACCTAAAAAGCATGTAGATAAAGTATATTATGCACGTGTAGCAGGTAAGGTGATACCAGAAGATTGCGAGATTTTTGCAAAAGGTATGACACTAACAGACGGCACAATTTTTGCCCCAGGGAAATTAGAGATTATTACAAGTGGTGAGGAATCAGAGGTTTATGTAACGATTAAAGAAGGAAAGTTCCATCAAGTAAAGCGTATGGTACAAGCTATTGGCAAGGAAGTAGTATATCTCAAACGTATCAAAATGGGTAATTTTAGTTTGCCAGAGGATTTGGTATTGGGTGAATATCGTCAGCTTACAAAGGAAGAGTTAAAGCAGCTTAAAGGAGAAGCATAAAATGATCGAAGCAGTCCTATTTGATTTAGATGGTACGCTTATTCATTCTAGTTGGGTATGGCCACAGGTAACCGTAGCATATCTTGCAAAGTATGGCTTAGAGGTACCCGAGCATTTAGATGAATTAGAAGGTAAAAGTTTTACAGAGATTGCAAAGTATTTTAAAGAGCGTTTTTATATTCCGCAAACAGTGGAAGAAATTAAAGAAACTTGGAATACCATGGGAGAAACGTTGTATACCAAGCAAATGGTACTTAAAGAAGGTGTGCTACCTTTTTTGGAACTACTTTCTAGTATGCATTTAAAAATAGGTATTGCCACAAGCAATAGTTTAGAAATGACAGAAAAAGCTTTAACTTATTTAGGTGTAAGAAATTACTTTAATGTGATTTGTACATCTTGTATGGTAAAAATGGGAAAACCAGACCCTAGTATTTATTTAGAAACTGCTAAGCAGTTAGGTGTTTTTCCTGAAAATTGTTTGGTAGTAGAAGATATGCCCAATGGCGTCAAAGCTGGTAAGGCAGCAGGAATGCAAGTTTGGGCAATTAAAGATACCCAAAAAGAAGAGACTGTTGCTTTATTAAAAGAATTAGCAGACCAATATTTTGAGGATTACGATGCTGTAAAAAATACCTTTGTAAATTATATAAAAGATAGATATTAAAAATTTTAAAATAGAAAAGATTGTTGCAAAGTCAAGGTGATTATGTAGCAATCTTTTTTTATTTATTAAGAATTCTCATAATTGCGTCAAGTGCTACATATAAAATATGATATAGTCAATTTAACAACAAAGAGGGCTATTGTTATTCATTACAATATAATCTCTAGTGATAGAAATACTTAAAATATAGCAAATATATTTTATAAAAGAGGGGGAATAGAAGTGAAATATGCAAAGAAGAGCTTAAAGATTAGGTTAACTAGCTGGTTAGGCGCACTATTAACTTTAGTAATGTTGATAAATTTAGGTATTTTAATTTTAACACTTAATAAAGAGGGGTATGAGTCTTACGGAAAAGAAGCATTATGTATTACAAAAGTAGTTGCAACAGTTATTGATAAAGCTGCATTTGCGGAACTAACAATATCTAAGGATGCTACTAATCCTTATTATGAAACATTAAGGGCCCAGTTAGAATATATAAAAAATGCAACAGGCTGTAGATATTTATATACAATGGTTCAAGTTTCAGAAGATGAATTTATGTACATTGCAGATGGTAATGAACAAGATACAGCAGATTTTTCTAAATTGGGTGAAGTTGAAAACATTAACATATATTCTCCAGAGATTAAGCAAGCTATGCTGAATCAGACAGATGGTTTTTCTGGGTTAGAGCATACAAATGAATATGGTTATTTGGTATCTGCTATAACACCTATTATAAATGATAAGGGAGATGTGATAGGATTAGTTGGCTGCGACTTTAATCCTACCAATGTGATAGAAGAAGCAAATCAAGTAATATTACGAGGGTTATTAATTAATGTAATCATCCTTCTTTTAAGTTTAGCTGCTTTATTTTTTATTTTAAATAAAATGTTAAAACCTTTAACAGAAGTAACTATGAACTTAAATCATATGTCAAATCTAGATTTAAGCATAACGACTAAGAAGATAACCACAGGGGATGAATTAGAGATTATTTCACAAGGTGTAGAAAAGGTGAGGTTAGAACTTAAGAATATGATTATGCACATTACTGATGAAGTAGGGCATATTGATACACAAATGAATGAGTCTACAAATTATTTGAATCGTATCAAAGAAAGACTTATTAAATTATCTAAGGTAACGGAAAGTATTTCTAGTTTCATGGAAGAAACAGCTTCATCTACAGAAGAATTAAATGCAGCTGCAAAAGAAGTTGTAATTGCCTCAGAACATATTGCAGAAAAAGCGCAAGAAGGTGCACAACGTGCAGATATTATTAATCAACGTGCAGTGGATACAAAGAACAATGTTTATACAGCACAAAAACACACAAATGAAGTTATACAGATTTCTAAAGTACAGCTTGAGACAGCTATAGAGCGCTCTAGAGTAGTAAGAGAGATTAATGAACTTTCTGCAATCATTATGAGTATTTCAGAGCAGACCAACATCCTGGCTTTAAATGCTAGTATAGAAGCTGCAAGGGCAGGGGAAAGTGGTAAAGGGTTTGCAGTAGTTGCAGAAGAAGTAAGGCGCTTAGCTGAACAATCAAGGCAAACAGTTGAAGAAATTCAAGCTACATCTAAAGTTGTTTTAGATGTAGTAGAAAGTTTAATTATTAGTGCCTCAAATATGTTAAAATTAGTAATAAATGATATTAGTACAGATTATCAAAGGATGTTAAATGTAGCAGATCATTATAGTGAAGATGCCAAATATATTAATCTACTTATTTGTGATTTTAGTAGCACAACCCAGGAATTGTTTACAACCATTCAAACAATGACAGGTAATTTAAATGAAATTGCAACTGTTTCAGAACAAAGTGCAGTGCATACTAGTGAAATCGCTATGGAGGTAGCAGAAATCAATGAGAATGTAGGTGCTATTGTTAATAAAGTAGGTAATACTGTTCAAACCAAAGATAGATTAAAGGAAGACATCACAATCTTTAAGATATAATATAGAGAAACTAGCTATAAATTATATTTATTCAATATAAATAATTAAAGTTTATAAATGTAGAATTGTATATTACAATATAAAAAGTCCAAGTCATAGGTCTTGGACTTTTTATATGAAAAAATTTAATAAGCAAACTATTAACTAACAAATAGCAAGATATAGTTACTGCGACTTAGAATACTTCTAAAAATATATATTGATAGTCATTTGGCATAATATATAATATAAGAGCAAATAAAATTACTAGGTAATTGCGAAACTACCATTTAAAAATGAATAACACTCGCTTTGAGGATGCAAGATTTAAAAATTATTATTGGTAG
>JAZKZQ010000158.1:0-12797 GCA_045612745.1 Cellulosilyticum sp.
CCAAGCGGTCTTAGGAAGACAACATGAAGTGTCAACTCCTTGGCACACAGAACGACATGTCTACGATCCGACTTTTTCAATTTCCATCCAGTCAGATACAGCATGTTTCTGCGTTCTTCTAGATTTAACAGAACCTGCTGAACGAATAGCCCCTCCATATAAAAGGAACTTTTCTGTTAATGTTGTTTTCCCTGCATCAGGGTGAGAAATAATGGCAAAAGTTCTTCTTTTTTGCACTTCATCTTGATACATTGATGTTTCTTGTGACATTTTTATCATCCTTATCTTTTATATAAATTGCTTAGAAATAAATAACATATACAACCTCTAATTATCCTTGCAAATATAGGAGTCTGTCAAGTATTAGTTTTGATGAATTTTAAAATAATATGAGTAAGTTATTAAGTAAAATTACAGAATAAGTTTTAAAGTGACATTACTTATGATATAGTTGAAAATATTATGAGTAATATCAAAAGCATATTAAGAAAGATGTTAAGATGATTTCTTGATATTTTTATGAGAAAGGAATGCATATGGCACAATTAGGACGATTAAATACAATTACTTTAGCACATCATTTGATGGCACAATATATTACTAAAGGAGCATGCTGCATTGATGCTACAGCAGGAAGAGGATTTGATACAGTTTTCCTATGTGAAATAGTAGGAGAAAGTGGTCAGGTATTGGCATTTGATATTCAAGAGGAAGCAGTAAATAGTACAAAGACACTTTTGGAAGATAAAGGTCTTAAGGCAAGGGTTTATTTAGATAGTCATACAAATATGGATCATTACAAAGAAGATGAAAGTGTAGATGGGATTATGTTTAACTTTGGGTATTTACCAGGCGGTGACCATAGTATTTGTACACAAGCTAAAACAAGTATTGCAGCTATTGAATGTGGCCTTAAACTTTTAAAGAAAAAAGGTGTAATGAGCCTTTGTATTTATCATGGTGGAGATACAGGTTTTGAAGAAAAAAATGCGTTAATGGACTATCTTAAAACACTAGATACGAAAAAGTACACAGTGATTATAAGTGAGCTTTATAATAGACCAAACTATCCACCGTTATCTGTATTTATAACAAAGGATAAATAAGGTAATGTAAAATCGTAAGAGTATGACACTCTCATAAATATGATGTCATGCTCCTACAGATTTATTTAAATTTATGTCACTTATGATTTTTAGTAAGGGCTAAATTGAGAGAGCTAGAAAAGGATAAAAACGAACAATATAAAGTTCTTGTTGAAATAATGTTCGATAATACATTAGTATTTGTACAAATTATTCTTTCAATAGGGTGATTTAAAGAGAAATTTGGAAAAAATTATGGTATATATTGCAAATTAATACGAACTATGATATAAAAAAATAGATATAAAATCCATTTACATAAGGAGAGAAAAATATGAAAAAGGCAACTTTAAAATTATTTACTGCCATGATGGCTGTTGCTTGTATGAGTGTAACGCCTCTTTTTGCAAAAGATGCAACAACAATTACACTGATTCATACAAATGATACACATGCCAATGTAAAAGATGATGGGAGTAAAGTTATTGGATTCGCAAAGTTTGCAACTTATGCAAATGAAGTAAAAGCTAATGAAAATGCCCTCATTTTAGATGCTGGTGATATGTTCCAAGCTATGCCATTTGCAAATCTTGAGAATGGCCAAAGCATTATTAAACTGGCAAATGCAGCAGGATATGATGCTATGACAGTAGGTAATCATGAATTTGACTTTGGTGCAAAAAATTTCTTTGATATTGTTAGTCAATTAAACTATAAAGTACTTGCAGCAAACCTTAAAGATACAAAGGGAAATAATGCTGTAGAAACTTATATGGTAAAAGAATTTGATGGTGTTAAAGTAGGTGTATTTGGTATGGCTACTGAAGAAACTGCTTTTAAAACACATCCAGATAATATTGTAGGCTATACTTTTACAGATATGATTGCTGAAGCTAAGGAAGCTGTAAAGGTATTACGTGAAAAAGAAGATGTTGACGTTGTTGTTATGCTTTCACATTTAGGTCTTGATGAAGGGGATTATACATCTGACCTCGTAGCACAAGCGGTAGAAGGCATTGATGTAATTATAGATGGACATAGTCATACAAAGCTTGAAGAAGGTCGTCTTGTAAATAATACATTAATTGTAAGTACAGGTGAAAAGTTCAATAATGTTGGTCGTGTAGAAATCGTTGTGGAAGATGGTAAAGTAGAGAGTAAAACAGCTTCTCTTTTAGGATACAATGATTTTATAGATGTTATGCCAAATGAAGCAGTTGTAAAAGCTATTGAAGAAGTAGAAGCGGCTCAAGCACCACTTCTTAATCGTGTTGTAGGTACGACACCAGTTAAATTAGTAGGTGATAGAAATGCTGCAAGAACAGGAGAAACAAACCTAGGGCAACTTGCAACAGAAGCTATGCTTGATTTAACTGGTGCAGATGTAGTTTTAATCAATGGGGGAGGTATCCGTGCTTCTATTGAAACTGGTAATATTACAATGCAAGACATGGTTACAGTATTCCCATTTGGTAACACAATTATGGTAAAAGAAATTAAAGGTAGTGACCTTAAAGCAGCACTTGAACATGGTGTGAGTGAATATCCAAATGAAAAAGGTGCTTTCCCTCATACAGCAGGGATTACATTTACATTAAATGCTTACAAAGAAGCAGGTAATCGTATTAGTGACCTTAAAGTAAATGGTGTACCTGTAGAAGCTGATAAAATCTATAGACTTGCAACAACTGATTTTATAGCAGCAGGTGGCGATGATTATGTAATGCTTAAAGATTATCCTATTAAAGCAGAATACAATACTTTAATGGATACACTTTTAGCATATGTGGAAAAGCTAGGTACAGTAACAGGTGAATTATCACCACGTATACATGTTGTTACAGAAGCACCAGCAGTAGCGGAAAAAGTTGAAGTAGCAAACAAAGTTGTTGCACTTAGAAGCTACTTAGAAGCAGAAAACTTTGAAGTGAAATATACAAATAAACAAATTGTTGTAACTAAAGAAGATATTACAATGACATTTACAGTAGGTGAGACAGCATACACAGCCAAAGATACTGACTCATCTTTAACAGGAAAATTATCAACAGCTTTAACGCTAAAAAATGATATAACATATGTTAATACTGCAGATGTAATTAAAATCTTAGCAGACCTTGCAGCATAATTAAAAAGGTACAAATTATAAAAAAATGACTAGTTTCTTTATTAAAAGGCTAGTCATTTTTCTTTTAGTAGAGAATATAATGTATTAAATCAATTAAATAGTAGTTGACAAAACATTTAAATGCATTTAACATAAATATGAAATATATGAAGCGTAAAAACTTATCCAGAGAGGTGGAGGGAATGGCCCGATGAAACCCAGCAACCTGTGTACGACAAGGTGCTAAGTCCACGATGATAAACATTGTTTATACATTGTAAGATGAGGAAAAATGTGTACACGAAGCCTGGACTTTTGCGTTCAGGCTTTTTAGTTTATAAATTTGAAAGGAAAAAGAATGAATAGAAGACCATTATCTATTAAAACAATTGTAGCCATTGGTATTGGGGCAGCAGTCTTTTTAATTTTAGGACGATTTGCATCTATTCCAACAGGTATTCCAAATACAGAGCTTCAAACAGCATATGCTTTTCTTGCATTAATGGGTGTGATATATGGGCCATTTGCGGGTATGATGATTGGTTTTATCGGGCATATGTTAAAAGATTTAACCGCATACGGTTCTCCTTGGATGAGCTGGATTATTGCTTCTGCTATAGTTGGTTTAATTATTGGATTTGCTCAAAGACAATTAAATATTGAAGAAGGTGCAATAAGTACGAAGAAGATAATATACTTTAACATTTATCAAATTATTGCTAATATTATTGCTTGGAGCTTTGTGGCACCAAGCTTAGATGTTTTAATTTATGCAGAGCCAATAAATAAAGTTTATATCCAAGGAGCAGTTGCAAGTGGATCTAATATTGTAACGGTAGGTGTATTAGGTACATTTTTATTAATTAGTTATAGTAAAACAAAAATACAAAAAGGTACTTTAGTTGAAGAGGATTAAGGGGTGCATGGCGCCTCTTTCTTTATGAGTTAGAAAAGAACAAGAAGTAAGAAAGGAAAGTTTATGAAAACACCAGTTATTGTGTTTGAAGACTTTAGTTTTCAATATAATGCCCAGGCAAAGCCAACTTTAAAGAATATTAATTTAACAATATATGAAGGGGAAAAGGTACTGATAGTAGGACCATCTGGTTCAGGAAAAAGTACTTTAGGTCATACATTAAATGGCTTAATTCCATTTAAATATCACGGGGAAATTACGGGAAGCTTACGTATTCGTAATAGAGAAACAAAAGAGCTAAGTTTATTTGAAGTATCAAAACATGTGGGAACTGTATTACAAGACCCAGATCATCAATTCATTGGACTGACAGTAGCAGAAGATATTGCATTTTTATTAGAGAATCAATGTGTCCCACAAGATGAGATGCATCAACGTGTAAAAGAAGTAGCTAAAATGGTAGAGATTGATACACATTTAAATACTGCGCCACAAAGGTTATCAGGTGGTCAAAAACAACGTGTCACTCTAGGTGGTGTGATGATAGGTAAGGCAGATATTTTATTATTTGATGAGCCACTTGCTAGTTTAGACCCTGCAACAGGAAAAAGTGCCATGCATCTTATTGAAAGCATTCACAAACAAACAGGACAAACTATGATTATTATCGAACATCGTCTAGAAGATGTTCTTGACGCCCATATTGACCGCATCATTGTAATGAATGAAGGTGCTATTGTAGCAAACTTAACACCACAGGAAATTTTAAGCCAAAATGATTCTATTTTAAAAGCAATAGGTGTCCGTGAACCACTTTATATTACTGCATTAAGACATGCTGGATGTAAGCTTGTAGCTGAAATGGGATTAGAACACATAAAAACATTAAATTTAGATAAATATCAATGTGAGACATTAATAAAATGGTATGAAATAGAAAAGCAAAAAGAAAGCTCAGAGGAAAGTCAGAGTAAAGAAACACTTTTAAAATTTGAAAATGTTAGTTTTTCATATGAGGGAAAAAAAGGCATATTAAAAGATATTTGCTTTGAAATTAATAAAGGTGAGATGATTAGTTTAGTAGGACGCAATGGGGCTGGAAAGTCTACCTTATCTAAACTTATTTGTGGATTTTATCAGCCAACCAAAGGGCGTATTTTATTTAAAGGAGAAGACCTTAAAAACAAAAGTATCAAAGATCGTGCTGAGCATATTGGCGTTGTTCTTCAAAATCCAAATCAGATGATTTCTAAAAATATGATTTTTGACGAAGTAGCATTGGGCTTACGCTTAAGAGGATTTTCAGAAGAAGTGGTTCAGAAAAAAGTTTATGAGACACTTAAAATTTGTGGTTTATATCGTATGCGTAACTGGCCGATTTCAGCATTAAGTTATGGTCAAAAGAAGCGTGTTACAATTGCTTCTATTTTAGTACTTGAACCAGAACTTATTATTTTAGATGAACCAACAGCTGGTCAAGACTATAAGCATTATACAGAGATGATGCAATTTTTAAAATGCTTAAATGATAAAGGCATTACAATTTTAATGGTAACCCATGATATGCATTTAATGCTAGAGTACACTAGCCGTGCTCTTGTACTTTCAGAAGGAGAGTTATTGGCAGATCAGGCGGCTTATGAAGTATTAACATCTGAAAAACTTGTAAATACAGCTCATTTAAAGGTCACTTCATTATATGAGTTAGCTTTAAAAGCTAATATTAAAGATGCACAGAATTTCGTGAAATGTTTTATTGATTCAGAAAGGAAAACAAAATGTTAGGTTATATAGAGAAGGAATCCTTTATTCATAAACTTACTGGTGCCACAAAACTTATTTGTCTCGTATTATATGCATTAGCCACAATGCTAACTTATGATACACGTATTTTAATGCTACTCTTAGTACTTAGTTTAATTTTATTTAAGATATCTCAAATATCTTTTAAAGATATTGCAGTAGTATTTTATTTTATAGTTGTTTTTTTGATGATTAATAATGTGGCAATTTTTATTTTTTCACCACAAGAAGGAACACATATTTATGGTACGAATACGCCATTATTTCATATAATAGGCCCTTATACAGTGACAAAAGAACAGCTTTTTTATCAATTTAATATTACACTCAAGTATTTTGCATTATTACCTATTGCATTGATCTTTATGGTAGCGACACAACCAAGTGAATTTGCAGCTTCTTTAAATCGTATAGGGGTCAGTTATTCATTAGCATATTCAGTTGCTATTGCACTTCGTTATATTCCAGATATCCAAAGAGAGTATCAGGATATAGCTTTTGCACAACAAGCAAGAGGATTGGATCTTTCAAAAAATGAAAAGGCATGGAAACGTTTAAAAAATATGGGTAGCATTATTATGCCACTTATTTTTTCGAGTCTTGAACGTATAGAAACAATTAGTGCAGCTATGGAACTTCGTGCTTTTGGACAAAATAAAAAACGTACATGGTATAGTGGTAAGCCTTTTAAAGGAAGAGATTATTTAGCAATGAGTATAATGGTAATTATTGTTATTTTTATATTTATACTAATGAAAGCAAATGGAGGACGTTTTTACAATCCATTTATATAGAAAAAATGGTTAGCATATATAAAACGATATATGCTAACCATTTTTTTGTTAATAAAGCATAAATTTAATCATTTGGGCATATTTTATTAAAGTAAGACAAAAACACTAGAACAAATGTTCGGTATCGTGTATAATAGTATTAGATAAAAAGAGACAGAAAAAGACAAGAAGTATACACGAATAAAGTGTTAAACCGTAAAATAAATGGAGGAATATAGATGAGACCAGGAGAAACAATGTGCTATTATCGTGCAAGGGGCGGACAAAAAAGTGTTTATGTTACTATTATATATGAAAATGATATTTTGAGAGAAAGTATAATTCAGCATCATGAGGGAAAACAGCAAGAAAGCTTAAATGAAGTACATAATCTAGGAGATTCCAATAATAGAATTTTTATAATTTAGATAAAATTTACTGACAATCAGTAATCTATAAAATGAGAGTATTATAAAATAATTTATTATTTTATAATACTCTCATTTTATAGTGCTTTATTAACTTTTTGTTTTTAGCCTAAAAGATGTTCCATATTGTAAAGACCAGGTCCTTTGGTAGTTAAGAATTTAGCAGCTTTAATTGCACCCACTGCAAAAACTTCTTTAGAAGTTGCTTGATGTTTAAGGCTAATAAATTCATCATTGCCAGCAAAGAGAATTTCATGTTCACCAACAATTGTACCACCACGTACAGCATGAATGCCTATTTCTTTTTTAGGACGTTTTTCACGCATTATGCTACGGTCATAACGATAATCATAAGGTTCAGATAATGCACCATTAATTGCATCAGCAATGGCAAGGGCAGTACCACTTGGTGCATCAATTTTTTGATTATGGTGTTTTTCAATAATTTCAATATCAAAGGAACTATCACTTAAAATTTCAGTTGCGCGTTTAGCAAGAGCAATAAGTAAATTGACTCCTAGTGACATATTTGCTGAGAAAAATACTGGAATTTGTAAGCTTGCAGCATTTAATTTATCAATATCTTCTGATGAAAGACCGGTTGTACAAACAACAACTGGTGTTTTTGTATTTACTGCATATTCTAAAAGAGCAGGAACTGCTGTAGCAGTAGAGAAATCAATAATAACATCTACAGGTACATTACATTCTGCTAATGTGGAAAATACAGGGAAGGTGTGTGGCACACCTAAATAAGGATCTACACCTGCTACAAGATCAATGCCTTCATGCTCTGATATAATACGTGCAATGGTTTGCCCAACTTTACCATTACAACCATGCATTAATGCTTTTATCATAAGATTCATCCTTTCTAGATCTAATAAGGTTATGAGTAATTACATATTTTATAAAATTTTAGCATCAATAAGTACTTGTTTTAATTTAGCTTCATTTTGAGGTTCTAAGCTTGTAAGTGGTAATCTACAAGGGCCAGCCTCCCATCCCATTAGATTAAGAGCTTGTTTAACAGGAATTGGATTGACTTCACTAAAGAGGGCGGCAACGAGTGGTAAAAAGTCTAATTGTAATTGAAGTGCTTTTTCATGTTCACCATCTAAATAAAGTCTAACCATATCATGTGTTGCTTTAGGTGCTACGTTAGAAAGCACAGAAATTACACCTTTACCACCTAATGAAAGAATAGGGATGATTTGGTCATCATTACCAGAATAGATTGGCAAACGATCCCCACATAGTGCTGCAATTTGTGCCACCTGAGAAATATTGCCACTTGCCTCTTTGATACCTGCTACAAAGTCAAGTTTAGAAAGCTCATAGGCAGTTTGAGGTGTAATGTTTACCCCTGTACGGCTAGGTACACTATAAAGGATCATAGGTAAATCAGTAGCACGACCAATAGCTGTAAAGTGTTCAATAAGTCCTTTTTGAGTGGCTTTATTATAATAAGGTGTAACTTGAAGTGTAGCATCAGCACCTAATTTTTTTGCATTTTTAGTAAGTTCAATACCATGCCTTGTATCATTGCTTCCAGTACCAGCGATAACGGGTACGCGACCATTTACACGATCTACAGCTACTTTAATACATTCAAGGTGTTCTTCGTCACACATTGTAGAAGCTTCCCCTGTTGTACCGCAAATAATGATTGCATCTGTACTATTTTCAATTTGAAAATCAATAAGTTTTTCTAATTGTTCAAAGTTAATCTCGCCATTTTCATAAAATGGTGTAACAATTGCTACACCTGCACCTTCAAATATTGCCATAATTCATACTTCCCTTCTTTGTGTAGTAATATGTCTCTACTACCATATTATGTAATAGTCGGTAGAGTGGTCACTTCTACGATTTAATAGAAGTGCATGCAATAAAAAAACCAGCATACAGAGGCTGGCTACGTTAATCATCTAAAATAATGCTGATGAAATAATAAGTAGCTCTCCATTTCTAATAAGCACTTAGCTTATTAAAAATGACAATTGTAAGGCTCTTAACCATACAACCAGAAATAAATATTGCAAGATATTTACCCTTCGGCAAATACTCCTTTTTGCTTTGTTCAACTTTACTTGCATAAATCCCAAAGCATACTAATAGTATTTGCACCTCTACGTTAATCATTTATTGAATTGTGTAAAATATAACACTTAATAAATTAAAAGTCAATACATAATATTATTTTTTATAGTATTATGTAACTCGTATTGTATAAAAATTTAAATTTATATAGTAAGTACAAAAGGTGTTACTGGTAATCCTGTACTTCCAGTAAGATTTGCCTCGCTATAACTTTCAAACCCATAACGTATTTCAGTAACTTCATAGATATTTGGACATACAATATGAAGTTGATTTTCAAAAATAGTTGCAGTACACATTTTGATTTGTCCAAGGGTATCTTTAATTTGTAGGCCTTTAAGTGTATCACCTTTAATTTGTAAACCATCACCTGTATGAATAAAAAAGAGTTTTAGGATGTTTTTTTCTAGGATTGCTGCTTTTAAACGTGGGCTGTATGCTAAAATATCTTCCTTATAAAGTATATGGCGTGCTAGAAGAGCAAGACGATGTGCCACAGCTTTTTTATATACAGGATGAATATTTTCTTTTTCACCTAAATCTAAGGTAACAGCCATATAAGTAAAAGGTACTGTAGTAGCTACTTTAGATTGTGCTTCTCTTAAGTAGGCCCATAAGCAAGGGTCACTAGTAGAAGAGGTATGATAACTTGGCAGTTGGACAAAGAAAAATGGCAAAGTTGGATTTTGGAAATCGTCACGCCAGTTATGAATAAGTGTAGTAAAAAGTTTTTCATAAAGTGATGCTCGTAGTTCATCACTTTCACCTTGATACCAAAGGACACCTTTAAAAGTAAAGGGGATTAGTCGTGAAATCATACTATCATACAGCCTGCCAGGTGTTTCAGAACAAAGTGGACCAAAAGGTTCTGTAGGCCAAATGCTTGTTTCACCATGAATATAGCGTTGAACATTTAAAGCATACTCTGTAAAATCTTTAGTATATTGCAACATATCCACAGCAGATAAATCTTTTTTAAAATTTTTATAAAGTAATCTGAGATCTGAATCCTTCATGAAATAATCTTCCCTTATCCAGCAAAAAGCAGACTTACCACCCCAAGAGCAATTAATAATACCAATTGGTATGTGTTGTGTTTCATAAAGTTCAGTGGCAAAGTGATACGCTATGGCAGAGAAGTTTTTAAGTGTATCTTGAGTAGGACGTTCCCAAACTAAATCAGAGGATTTGATTTCCCAACCAATGTCGTTATTTCCACCTAAATAACAAGTTCCCTCTTTATAGTGTCTAGCTACCATATCACAAATACGAATATTCATTGGAAATGGGCCTTCTAATGTAGCATGACCATCTATTGTATCACGTAGGGGCATGGCCATATTAGATTGTCCACTTGCTAGATAAACATCACCAATTAAAATATCTTCAAGGATAATGGTTTCAGTATGGCTGTATACAATTAAAGTAGTAGGTAAACCCAGATGAAGTGGTGATAAGGTTACTTCCCAATAATTTTCTTTAATAATAGTAGTAATTTGCTGATTTTGAATTTGTACAGTAACAGTGTGATCTTCAATACCATTTCCCCAAATCTTAATAGGCATGCCATGTTGTAACACCATATGGGAACCAAATACAGGTGCAATTGTTAGATTATGTGATGTCATGATAAGAATCATCCTTTCCTTTAATAGATAAAATTAGTTCATTTTATAGATGCAAAATCTTTAGTAAGGCATAAATTGTTATAATATGATTATAGTAATTATTAGATAGCAAGTAATTATTAATATAAGTATATTATATTTTTAAAATAATAAATATAAAAGGAGTTTATATGAAAAAATTTATTTATACAATTGGTTATGCCCATCATACACAAGAAAGCTTTTTAGCGTTGTTGAAAAAATATCATATAGAGATTGTTATTGATGTACGTACTATGGCATATTCAGCTTTTCATCCGCAATTTAATAAAGAACCTCTAAAGCAATTTTTAAATAGCCACCATATTTTATATCGCCAAATGGAAGGAGCCTTTGGAATTATACGCCCCCATTCAGACCTGCTTAATACAGCTGGCTATTTAGACTTTACCAAGATTGCACAACTAGATAGCTTTAAAGAAGGAATTGAAACCATTTGCCGTGGCATTGAACAAGGTTATAATATTTCTTTTATGTGTGCAGAAAAAGCACCTAGTGATTGTCATCGCAGTACACTTGTGACACGTGCCTTATATGAAAAAGGTTATGAAGTACAGCACATTTTATGTGATGGCACATTACAAACCCAAGATGAATTAGAGAAGGAACTATTAAATTATTATTTTCCCAATCAAAATCAAATAGACCTTTTTGGTATACATGAGCAAGAGGAAAAATTGATAGAAAAAGCCTATGAATTACGAAGCAACCAAATCGCTAGTGTTAATGGTAAGCGTGTTTTAAAAGATAAATATGATGGTAAATAAATTATGAGTATAGTAATTGGGGTTTTATAGAAATATAAAATAAAGCTTGCTTTTAGACATAATATGTCTTTAAATATAATAAAGTTTAAATTTAAGGTGTCATAAGAGGAGTTATCCATGAAAATAGAAGCAATACATCAAGCACAATTTCAAAAGGCTTATGGGGAGGTTGTGCTTAAAGAAAAGGCATGTAGTGGCATTGGTACACTGAGTGAAAAAACCTTACATGCAGTTTTAAAGAATTACTTTGAACCAGATAAGACAAGACATGAAATTAAGATTGGCACATATTATGCTGATATTTTTACCAAAGAAGAGATTATTGAAATTCAAACAAGGCATTTTAATAAACTTAGAAATAAACTTACATATTTTTTAGACATATATCCGGTAACCATTGTATATCCTATTCCTTATCAAAAATGGGTGTATTGGATTGATGAAGAGAGTGGAGAAGTTAGTGGCGGAAGACGTTCGCCCAAAAAAGGTAATATTTATGAGGCTTTTCTGGAACTTTATAAGATTAAATCCTTTTTAACTCATGAAAGATTAAGAGTATGTTTAGTACTTGTAGATATTGAAGAATATAGACGCTTAAATGGCTGGAGTAAAGATAGGAAAAGAGGTTCACATCGCAGTGACCGCATTCCAGTTAGTTTACAAAAGCAACTATATATACGTAGTTTAGAGGATTATAAATTGTTTTTACCTGAAAACTTACCAGCAACTTTTGATAGCAAAGAATTTGCTAAAGTAGCTAATATTTCTATACGCCTAGCACAAGTGGGATTAAATATTTTATTAGAGGTAGGTGTGGTTGTACGTATCGGAAAAAAAGGAAGGGCATATTTATATAAGGTGAAGACAGATTAGTAAAATCCACAAATGGAAGAATCTGAGCCTATTGACAATAGTAACAGAAAGATTATAATGAAACTAAATGAAAATAATTTTCATAAGAAATGAAGGTGAATAAATATGGCGGACATTATAATACTTGGTATTTTAGCACTTGTCATTTTTCTTGCCCTACGTCATATTATCAAAGTCAAAAAATCAGGTAATTGTAGCTGTGGTTGTTCAAGCTGTAATCAAAAGTTACACTGTAACTTGAAACATAAAAAATAGGCTGTCATAAGGACAGCCTA
>JAZKZQ010000159.1:0-17133 GCA_045612745.1 Cellulosilyticum sp.
CCAAATAATTCAGCAAAAGAAGCGAATTGTAATGTAAGAGCTGGCAAAATAATATTACGTATGCCATGTCTTGTGAGTATACTTAGCCTTCCTTCTCCTCTTGCTTTTGCAAAAAGTACATATTCACTTTCTAGTACATCTGTTAACTTCTGTCTTGTATGTAATGCCACATTTGCAAAGGACGTCAAACCAAGTGTTATAGCTGGTAATATGAGATGATACAACTTTTGTCCCAAACTTACTTCATTATTAAGTAAGCCAATAGGCGAACTAAAACCAATTGGAAATAGCCTTAACCAAACAGAAAAAACTAAAAGTAATAATAATCCTAGCCAAAAGGTTGGTACTGAACATAGAAAGAGACATATCTTCTTTAAAATCTTATCCCATATATTTCCCTTATTTATTCCCATCACACAGCCTAATAAAAATCCCAAAATCCCTGATAATGTCCAAGCACAAATCATTAATGCCAGTGTATTTAAAAATTTTTCCTTAATGACATCAAAAACAGGCCTACGATAAATAACTGATGTTCCCATATCACCATGAATGAGTGCCTTAAACCAATTTAAAAACTGCGTAACTGGTGGTTCATTGACTCCCCAATATTCTTCCAAAGCTTCTCTTTGTGCTTCTGAAACATTTCCAGCTCCCATAATATATTGCTTAACTGGATCTACTGGTGAAAGCTTTACTAAAGTAAAAGCAATAACACTTACTGCAAATAAAAGGGTACATATCCTTACCATATATTTGATGCCTATTTTTAAATAATAGTTAATACTCATGATATTTCCCCCTCCTAGTTTTGCCATGACCATTCCTTTAAATTTTGTAAAAGTGTCATAGAGGCACCATGAGCATGTAACTGCTGATTGCCTATATCTAAACCTTCACGTACATAATATAGATGATGCATATTCACAAGCCATACCCAAGGGCATTCTCCCTTCATTGCTGTTCCTGTCTGACCATCCCATTGTGCCTTTTTCCAGTTTTCATAAGCCTCTTCTGCAGTAAGTGATGACATAGCTGCATCTAAGTAGCTATCAACTATTTGGTTACTATAACCCTCTGGATTAGCATAATCATCTTTTAGCCTATTGTATGAATGGTATAAAGTATAAGTTGTATAAGGATTAGAAGATCCCCACCCCATTAATACAGCATTTGTAAACATTCTCTTTGAAATATCATCCCAACTTGTTCCTTCTACAATAATATTAATGCCAAGTTCTTTTGCCTTAGTAGCTGCTGCAAGAGCAACTGCTTGCCTAAAAGAATCTCCTGCTGAGTAAAGACATGTAAACTCAGCTTTTAAGCCATCTTTCTCGACAATGCCATCATGATCTGTGTCTTGCCAGCCCTTATCAGCCAACAATTTCTTTGCATACGCTTTATCAGTATTAATTTTTACCTCTGGATTATTCCAAGGCATTCCATCATTTTCTGAATAAGCAGGAACAGCAAATCCATTTACAGCAACCTGAGCAATCTCTTCTCTATCAATACCATACGCTAATGCTTGCCTAATCTCCAAATTACAAGTGACATCATTGCCATAAGGATAACCACTTTCCGTCATCTTCCCTTCATTTGGTAACATAGGTAATGTAAAACCACGATTATCTAAAGATGTAATCTCTTTTAAATCATACCCATTAATATCACCTGTTGCCAATGTAGCCGATGTTAAAGCTACATCTACTTGACCTGCTTTAACAGCTGCAAAAGCTGCATCTTCACTCATAAAAACAAGTATTACATTTTCGATAGCAGGTACAGTGCCATAATAATCTTTATTTGCCTTTAATATAAGCTGTTCTCCTTTGTTCCACTGAACGAAAACATAAGGGCCCGAACCAATAGGTGCTACACCATATGTTTCACTATATGCATGTTCAGGTACAATCCCTGTAGTTGCAACAGTGTTTAAAAAAGTAAAGGTCGGTTTATTTAAAATAAATTCAACCGTGTCCGCATCAACAACCTTTGCCTCTTTCATAAAACTTAAATCAAGAGAAGACCCAGCCCTCTTAGCTGTATTAAATGTAAAAGCAACATCCTCAGCAGTTAAAGGCTCTCCATCTGTAAATTTTACATCCTGACGAATATTAAAAGTCCAAACTAAACCATCTTTACTAAGACTGTAGTCAGTCGCTAAATCATTGGTAAAAGTCATATCCTGTTTATATTCAACTAGAGTACTTTGAATAATAGGTGTAGTCCCATGTCCCCAGCCTTCACAAGGGTCTAATGTATCCGGCTCTGAAGAAATTGCAACTACAATACTATTTTTATCCCTTAAATTCTCTTTGGTCACTGTACTATTATGATTTGCACAACCAGTGAAATTCATCAGAAGTAAGGGGATCATTAGCATACATACTAATTTTTTTATTTTCATAGTCCTCTCCTTTTTTATTTTGATAAATTTAGTAAATATTTACTATAAAATTATATCATAGTCAAAATTCTTCACAAGCCGGTATGGGGGATACATTTTTCCTCATGAACCCATAACAAATGAAATTTATTAAATAATCGATTTACTTTTAAATTTTCAAATGTTATAATTATTAAAAATTGAGAGGCATGTTATGGAAGAAAAAGAAAAAGCATTACATCCAGATCATCCTAGACACAATCATTCACATGAACATACACATAATCATAGTCATCACCTACATAAACATGTTCACAATGCTGAGGATAAAAAAGTCATAGTCAATCGTCTAGCCCGTGCAATAGGCCATCTTCAATCTGTCAAACGTATGGTAGAAGCTGATGAAGATTGTAGCAACGTACTCATTCAACTTGCGGCAGTACGTTCCGCTCTCAATAATACCGGCAAACTCATTCTCAAAAACCATATTAATGAATGTATTGTAGAAGCCGTTGAACACAAGGACAACGAAGCGATTGCACTTTTAAATGAAGCTATAGATAAATTCATGAAGTAAATTTCATCTCACTACTCATTTACTTTGAAGAACTTATAAAGAGGATGATACAAGATTATAATTAATTTTGTATCATCCTCTTTTACATCTATTAATATCTATTACTCTAGCTACAGCCTCTTATACTATTCATGTAGCAAACTGTATATCATAATAGATTGTTGTACTTCTAATAAACATTTCTTAAATTCATATCCCACAAAAAACTTACTATTTATAACTTCTGCTGAAACTTCTTCTCCTCTATAAAATGGTGGACAAGGATTTAAAATGGCTATGTCTCACAACAGCTATATCTGCCCAATTATTCAAGTAGCCTATAACATCTTGTATTTCTTCTTTTTTATCTAATACTTCTTGTGGAAATAAAATAGGTTGTCCTCCCAATAAATAAATTCCCTTCTCAAAAGATACTCTTGTACGAATACTTCCATTTGGAAAAAATAATACGACTGTCTTTCCTTTTAAGAAATCCTTATATTTTCCTCCTATCTCATTATTTACTTGCCAATACAATAAGTAATCGTTTTATCCACCTTTGCTACTGTATCATAATATTTAAATACTAGTGCATCCTCTGTCTCCCATACTAAATCAATACTATCTTGTGCAAACTGCATATCTGACATATAAACATAATACTTAGCTTCCTTCTCTGCCTCTGTAGTTTCTGGAATGAAATCTAATATACGTACCACCTTACCATTTACCAAGTCTATCACATGAATTATATTCTCAAATCTTCCCACTAAATAATGTTCCCCATAGCTTATTGGCACAAAACCTTCCTCACCTAACTTTTCTTTTAAGTTATAGCTCTTAATAAGTGTTCCTGTTAAATCATCATAAATTTTAAATTCACTTCCTGTACTAATAACAACTTGATTATTTCTATATAGAATCCCTGTATTTCGTAATACACTAGGTTCCTCTACCAGTTTATCAATCACTTTACCATCCTTAATATAAAAAGTGGTAGTTGCTGTATTAGTTAATGCCCCTTGAATAATGTAATTCACAGAGACTAACTCACTTCCTGCCTTAGTTCTTTTTAAATTTAAATTTACATCATCTACACAATACTCTTCATAAGTTTCAACATCTCCCACTACTTTCTTACCAGCTTCTGTTCTTACCATTAATTTCTTATTTTTCTTATCTACTGTATATTTTCCTTCTAAATTTACCTTACCAGTCTTACTGTCCCATTGTATACTCATTTCCATTGCTTCACTTACAAAACGAAGGGGCACATAGGTAACGCCTTTAATACTTTGAGGTGCAACTTCTATAGTAATATTCTTACCATTAACTACTGCCTCCTTACTCCCTACATATAAAGCTACTTTATAACTCCCATCAATAATTTCAATTTTTCCTGTACTCTTATCCCAATTTACCTCATAACCTAATTGCTCTGAAAGGTCACGTAGGGGTAACATTACCCTTTGGTTTATCATTTGTGGTGCTTTGCTTAATTGAAGTGTCCAGTTATTATAAGTAACTTCTACCTTTTCTGCTGCCCTAAGTTCATAGCTTTGTGACATACTTATTAATGTACATCCAATTAAAATTCCTCCTAAAAATTTTGTAATCCCTCTTCTATTATTGGCTCTCATTTATTTTCTCCTATTCTACTTTAGAACCTTTTCCCTTATATTTAACTGTAACCTGTATGGTCGATAACACTAAAATTTTTGTTCTTTATTAACATTCTATGGTCTCTGACCTAGGCCACCTTCTAAAGTAATCGTTTCACCTGTCATATATTTAAAGTCTGGAGAAGCAAGCTGTACACATACTCTACCAATTTCTAATTCAGCATCACCAAAGTGTCCTGCTGGTGGTGTATGTACATTCTTTTCAAATGCCTCAGGATATTCATTTTTGAAATTTTCTAATTGTGCTGTCCATGCTAAAGGACAAATGATATTAACATTTACCCCATCTTTTGCCCATTCTGTAGCAGCTACACGTGTAAGACCTCGAATACCTTCTTTTGCAGCTGCATACGCTGATTGTCCATAATTACCAAAGAGACCTGCACCAGAAGCAAAGTTAATAACTGATCCTTTTGTTTTAACTAAGTGTGGATGACAAGCCTTCATATAATAGAAAGTAGAATATAATCCTGAATACATAGCAAGATTAAACTGCTCTGTTGTATGATCAGCTAAAGTCACACCAGAAGCAGATGCCTGTGCATTATTAATTAATACATCAATACGTCCAAAAGTATCCACTGTCTGCCCAATAACATTTGCTACCACCTTTTCATTATCAGCTGAAGCATTAATATCTGCTTTTATAGTAAGTACTTTAATATGATATAAATCTTCTAATTGTTCTTTTGCTGCTATAAGCTTTGATTCATTACGCCCAGTAATAACTAAATTAGCACCTTCCTTTGCATAAGCAGTTGCAATCCCATATCCAATAGAACCACATCTGCCATCACTTAACACAGCATATCCTGCACCTGTAATAATAGCTGTTTTATCTTTTAAGAATCCCATCAACTCACTCCTTTACCTTATTCTCCCTTTTATCTTAATATTCTAACAAATCAACAGATAAGTTACAATATGCCAGGCTTAAATTATATAATTTTATTTTTTTAATTATTTAATAATAAAAAACTTAATTTATAAGACTTTTCTTTATTTTTTACGTAATATATATGTAACGTTACACTAATTCCCACAGAAAGGAAGCTTTTTATGACCGATTCTCAAATTATTAAGGCATTCAAGCAAAATGAAACTAGTAGGATTCATGAAACCATCTCCAAATATAGTCCATTGCTTTTTTATGTGATACAAAATATTTTAAAGGAAAAAGGTAGTGCTGAAGATATTGAAGAATGTGTAGCAGATGTCTTTATTTACCTTTGGCAACATCCTGACTATTTTAATGCAAGAAAGGGCACACTCAAAAACTATCTTTGTCTCATCGCTAAAAGTAAGGCTTTAGATAAATATCGCAAAATGAGTAAGCTTCAAGATGTACATATTCCACTTACACTTATATCCGAAGAAACTACTACTTCTAGTCCCTTTAACCTCACTTTCAATATAGACTTTATGAATTATGAATATGAGGACTTATATAAACTCCTTGATATGCTTTCTCCAAGTGATAAAGAGATTTTACTAAGACGATATATTGGAGGAGAAAAGCCCTCTCAAATTGCCAAAGACTTGGGGGTACCTACTAAAAGTATTGTCAATAATCTCTATTATAGTAAAAAGAAACTTAAATTACTTATAAATTCAGGAGGTGCTCTATGAGTCAAGATACACCTTACTCACAATGTGACCAATCAAGTATCCAGCGTATTACTGCTCTAGTAGATGCTAAAATTGAACCTGCTAAACTACCTCTTAGTAGCTCCAAAAAACATAGCTTACGTATAACAAAAATGATTTTAATAACTGGTTTAACACTACTTTCTTTATCTACCCTAGCTTTTGCCACAGGTATTGATCTACCTCAGTTTTTAAAACAAGCCTATAATCAGCTATTTCCTACTGAAGCTATGGCAAGTACAGCACTTAATTACATGCAGCCTCTTGAAGGCTCTAGTATCTTTAATGGCATAAAAGCAGAGCTTATTGGTTACATTCGCGATAATGATATTCTTTATATTACCTTTTCCTTACAAGATTTAGAAGGGGATCGTTTAGATGAAAATACATTTATCTACGAGTACACTATTGATGCCTTTGACTCTGACTATATTGCACCTGATGAAACTAATAAGGTTTATGGGTATAATTCAGCTATAAACATATTACATATTTCACCTACTAGATGGCCTGACATAACCCTTGTAAGCTATGATGCTACTACCAAAACTGCTATCTTTAATTATCGTTTTTCTAGCCATGATGCAGTTAATGCTCTTGAAGATGGTAGTCGTGAGTTCTTTAAAAAATTGCAGTTTACTATTAACCTTATTGCCTCTGGTGCAAAAGAAGGTGAGGCTTCCATTGACTTAAGCTCTGCACTTACAATTACACCACCTACACTTGAGGCAGATTTTGATGACTTTCGAAGAAATGGTTACACAGGTTCTTCTAAACAACTACAGACTTTTTTAGTTCCTGATGTATGCCAACGTACACTTCTTAATGTACCAGGTGTTGTTCTTTCTAATTATGGAATTATTGATAACCGATTACATGTACTCATTAAATACGAACGCCCTCGTGATGTATCCATTAATCGTATATTAGATATGAGTCTTAGAGTAAATGAAAAAGTTTGGGACCCGAGCTCAGAAGTCTATTTAAAAGATGGTGAGTATACAGGTACTGTATGCCGATTTACTACTAATAACGCTTATTATGCTGAATACATTCTTGATTTACCTGAAGGCTATACTGCGGATGACTTAGAAGTAGTTTATCACTATCGTACCTATGACTATATTATTGGCATGGAAGATATGGATTTTTGGCATCTACAAGAATCAGAAAAAGATGATGCCCTTTGGCAACTTAGTTTTAATCCATCCATCAGCTTAAACGAACGTGCTATCCCCTTCAAAATCATCTCTAATAAAGAAGTAACACATAACAACACCAGCTATATTTCTTCTATTGGCTTAATGCTTCCAGAACCACCTGATAGTTACTGTCACTTATACCACTTTACCTTTAAGGAAAATATGCCACTTACTTTATATCTTGAAGATGGCACAGTAAAAACCATCACCATTAATGATGTAAATGGCTTTACCGACCCTGATAAAACAGGGAAAACGAAATTCTTCTTCTCTGAGTTTGTGGATATCACTAAGGTGAAAGAAATTGTATTAACCCTGCCGTAAAGTATTCCAACTTGTAAAAAAAAATGAGGATATCCCCTTTAAGATATCCTCATTTTGTCAACAAATCAAAATAAATTTAATAACTAATCTAATGCTCCTTACAACTCCAATTTGTCACTATTAATTTCACAACCTCTACAGCCTTAACTGCCTGTTCAGTGAACTTCCAGTCTGCTTTTTCTGTATAGTGACTCATAATACATTGTAGGCCTTCTACTTTTTCTGCATAATCTGTTACAAAGGATATATCCCCCTCTCCCATAATACTTTGATAGAGATAACTATAATCACAAGCAATCTCTCCTTTGACTAATTCATGTTTTGTATCCATCTCAAAATTTATATGAGACTGTTCATTAATCAAGCTAATTTTTTCCCTTCAGTAGCACTATGAAAATACAATACTATTTTTTCATTTACTTCTTTAAACCCAAAATTTAATGGCAATATATAAACTCCTTCTCCATCCCTAAAACCTAATCTACAACAGTCACACCTTTTCATAATTTCCTTCATTTTTTCATAATCAGTGATTTGTCTATCTTTTCTTCTCATAGCATTCTCCCCATCCTTTCTATTTTTCTACCACATAAACACTATTTATAATTTAATTTTTATTATTCAACACCTACAGATACTGATTTAAACCCAGCTGTTGTCATACCAAATCTAATAAAACTCCCATCTGTAAAAGCAATATAACTTTCTCTCTCATTTACAAACTTATTCATAAGCCATGCCACTGTTTCATCATCATATTTAAGCTTAAAGAAATTAGCTAACACTGTGCACTCCTCTGCATTTGTATCATTTATATATAGATGTAAACGCATATATACATTATCTGGTATACAGTCTATATATCCCTGTTCAGAAAGTGGTTCACCATTTTCTTGTCTTATATTTATATCTTTTATTGGTATTGTATAACCATATAATGTCACAACTGCATCACTTTTCTCTCCCAAAGCTTTCAATTCTTCTACAATATATGCATACTTGTTCATATACATCTCATCTGTTTCATATTCCACGGGATCAGTAATAGTTGGTAAAAGCTTATAACTTTGATTAAAAGCATATGTTACCCTTTCTATCTCATCTGCCCCTAATAAAGGATCATTGTATGTAAAGAAATAAGGCTGTATCCACTGTGGATTAAAAATACGACTATTAGCAGTTACTATAATCTTTTCCTTACCTTCTTCAAATAAATTCACTAACTTTAAAGTAATCTCTTGATTAGAGGCTATAAACTCCTCTCTTTCCTCCACATCTAATATAACTGGCGCATTACTAAAGCATAAATAACCCGTATTAGGCTCTAATGCATAATCTCCATTAAAACCATAGTTTTGTTCAAAATAAGTTACTTCTCCTGTTTTAAGATCTATTTTCACAAAATCTTTAACTTGATGCGTCCTATTATGTATAAGCCATAACCAATCCTTTTCCTCTGCCCATGCATAAAAAGTAAGCTGAAGACTCTCATCACTTGGTGACACGAGCTTACTATTTAACACCTCCTTACCCTCCTCATCTAAAATGACAAGATGATTTGTTTCATAATCTATACCACATAGATATGTACCATCAGGACTTTCCTCTATACTTACATTTCCCTCCCTACTCTCCATCATCAATATTTCAAGCTTCTGACGTTTCATTTCATCATTAATTTCTACTACTTCAGATTTTTGTAATTCTTCAACTTGTTCTACTTTTGCTACCTCTTCTGTTTGCGTAACCTGTATATCCTTTGTACAGCCATTCATTAAGCAAACACTCAAAAGCCCCATTAAAATAATCTTTAATCTTTTCATTTAGCGTCCCCTCGCATAATTATAATAAATATTCAGATTATTTATTATATCATAATTCCCCTATTAACTACATTAATATCTATAAAAAATACACTGTTTCTTAATTGAAAATAGTTTATGTGCATTTGATACCTACAGGAGTGGTATAATATGATACTCATTTTAACCTTTATAGTTTTATGGTAAAACAGTTTTTTCCTTGTAACATTTCATAATCAAATAATTAATCACTTATTTCTTCTGATATTAACTCACCATCATCTCATTAAGGGCAAGAAGTACAAAGGCATCACCTATTTGTCCTACACTAATACCCTCACCTTTTGTAATAATAAATACTACCACAAAGCAGTACATAATCCCTATGGCAAGTACACTTCCTATCATATTGGCACATGTAAGAGCACCATGATAATACCAGTTCCTCACACCTCTAATCCAAATTAACTGACTGGTCTTACGCTCGTATTCCTTAGGAATAATCCCCATACTGAGCGTAATAGCAACCACACCACCAATAGCATTTACCACCATAACAATAGGTAATAATATCTTATAATCTGTAATAGGCACACCATTAATTGATAAACTTCCTTCTTTCTTAAATAATGTTTTACCTTTACCTTATCTTTTTCTAATCCCACCTTTTCAAGTAACTCATTTGCCTCCTGCTTTATAGTCCTTTTATCAATACCTTGTATACACCCATAATAAACAAGAGTCTCAAATCCTGTCATATAAGGTGAAAAATATGGTATCTCAGGTGAATACCCTATGGCTACATCCTCTCGCTTATTGATGATACCCCCATCCAGCTTAATTAACCCTAAAATCATCTTAATCGTCGTTGTCTTACCTGCACCATTGCTACCTAGTAATGCAAATACTTCTCCTTTTTTACCTCAAAGGAAATATCCTTCACAACAGTTTTTATGCCATAACTCTTTTTAATGTTTTTACACTGCAACATCCTACTTCTCTCCATCACCTATATTCTATCTTTATCATATCCCCCAAGTTTAAAGGCAAACTAAAAGCAACCTTAAGATAACCTTAAGATTGCTTTTAGTTTGCCTTATTTAATATACCTACTTATTTAATCTCTTATGTATCTTACCTGTTATATACATTGTAGCCATTAATATTATTGGGCCAATCATCATGACTACATTTCTTCCAAAACGAACAACTGCTGTAACTGGCACGATCATCTCTTCTATTTCATTACGTGCTTGTATAAGTGCTAATATCTTTTGTTTCACGACTTCATATACTCCTAAGCTTGCTGGAATATATTCATTATCCCATCTCAGTTCAAACTTTGTATAACCATATCCAATAAAGATACCCCCTATTATAAACAAGCCTATTTTAAAAATTTCCCCTTTTAAATGAATAATTTGGTCATACAAATAATACTTTTCTCTTCCTAACCTATATTGTTCTTTAAACATGTTTATTGCATTTCTAAATAAATGAATATAAATACTTGTAAATAATATGGCCACTACTATGTACAACACCTGTATAAAGTTAATAAGTGGATTAATAATACTATTACTTTTAAAACTTGCAACTGTCACATCTGGCATAGCTATTTGATTAAGTTCCTTCATAACCGCAATTTCTTTTATAGCCTCATATTCATAAATAATATAAGTTTCCCTACCTTCATAAAGGCTATAAGGCAAGTATACAGTTGGACGCATATTATTAAGGAAGCTTCTTATACTCTTTCTATTCTGAACAACCCCTATAATTGTATAGCTTTCTTCTTTCCACTCTACCCGTCTTCCTATACATGCTGTCGTCCCAAAATAAGCATTGGCTAAAGCTTCATCTATTATCATATAAGTGGACTTATTCTCTATATCTTCCTGTATAAAATAACCTCCAGCAATAAAGTTTTTCTCTTCTTCCTCTATAAAATTGTTATAATCCTCTTGTATATATTTTACTTGTATCTCTTTAGTCAATAAACTTGTATTCTCTAGGCTATAACATGATTTAATCTGTGCATATTCATTTGCAAACTCTTTTTGTTGCAACGCGCTATTGGCTCCCGATTGTTTTACGATTTTAACTATGATTTGGTCACTATAATGCATGATGTTCATTTGCAATAAATACACTAGCATTAAACCTACTATCATTATTACTGTGCAAACTATATTCTTCTTCATGTACTGCCCCCAATTATTGAATGATGACACGTTGTCCTTGTTCTAGCGGCCTGTCCCAATAAACAGCAATACGTTGTTCTTGCATTAAACCGCTTAATATGCCCACACTTGTTTCATTACTTTCTCCTACTATAACTTCCTGCAAATCCACATAATATTCTTTACCCCAAAATCCATCTTCTTCAGTAATAACATATACCTTATGATCTACAACGGCAGACCTTGGGACAACTGCTGCATAACCTTCTGATTGTTTTCTCACAATTAATGAAAGATTTGATAAGTCTTTCTCATCTATGGTTACTTCTGTATCTGTCACATTAAACCGCCCCCACTTACTGCCATCTCTACTTCTAATATTGCCTAATGCTACCTCATATTGTCTATTACTACTTAAAAGATATGCTTGTGTTGCCTTTTGCCATAACTCTTCTTGCTCTTCATCTAGTTGTACTATTAACTCATAAGGACTATCCTGAGGAATAATGGTACAGATTATTTCTCTGCCACCATAACTCTCCCCCTCTTTTACTAATATCTTTTCCACTCTTCCATCTATGGGTGCGACTATAGTTTTACTCATTAAAATATCTTCAAGCTTTTCATATAATGCTTTAGCTTCTTTTAATTCTTCTAATAAGCTGTCTACATCCTCCCCACTAGATAGTGCAAATAATTCTTCCTGTTTTGCGTTCTCTATTTCTTCCTTTTTATCATTGATTGCTTTTATGTACTGGGCAGTAGCTACTTTATAGTCCTCTTCTATGATTTCTAATTGCTCTTTAGCATTATTTAGTTTACTATTACTTTCTTCTAATACCTTAGCTGCTAAAAGACCACCTTCATATAATTCTTGATTCAAGCTAACTTCCTCTTCATAGGATGCTATTTCTTGCTGCTTTTCTTTTTTGCGCTGCACATATGTTTTATATTCACTGGTGTCTTCTATTCCTACCATCTCTTCCTCTAACTTTTTAATTGCCCTTTCATATTTTTCCTGAATATATTCATCCTTCTTTTCATATTTCTCTAGCCTTTTTTCTATTTCATTAATCTGTTTACTAAGCTGCTTGTCAAAAACTTTACACTCTTCTTCTTCAAATTTTAAAATAGGCTCTCCTGCCCTTATATCTTGATTTTCACCTACTTCTATGGATTGAATATACAAAGGAATTTCAAAAGTACAAGGCCCCCTTAAACTATTGACAGCTGTATAATCTATTGCTATATTTTTGAACTCATCTTGCTTTGTAATGATACCACCTTGTACACTTTCAATTTTTACTTTAGGTGTGAGAAAATTAAAGATGGTTTTTGAAAAAAAAGTAAAAAATAGCATGATGCTTATAAAAATAATAGTCCACTTTCTCGTTAACTTAAATGTACTTTCTTTTTTTAATTGCCCTAATTCTTGTCTCACCTTATCTCTCCTTTTTAACAGTTGTCCTTTTACCATTTAATAGATGAAAGCTCTTCATCCAATGATTCTTGAAAATAAAAACTTATGAGTATAACAGGTATCATATACACCATACAGCATGCAAAAATAATCATTTGGTCTTCCTTCATATACGCTAGCTGTACAGATAGTGGATACTTACTTGCAGCCTCAAACATAGCAATAGGCTGCTCTACCATATTCCACACCTCCGAAAAAGTAAATATGCCTAGTACAGTTATAATGCCTTTTATTTGCGGTAATATAGCTATTCTTAATATAGTAAACCACCTGCTACTTTCTAATTGTACTGCTTCTATTACTTCATCTGAAATATTCCCTACAATAACCATTAAAAATACTACCCCTATCGGTGAAAAAATAGCTGGTAAAATAATACTCAGATCCGACCCCAAAAGCCCTATTTTTTTCATCTCTATATACGAGGGTAGCATAAGCACTTGATAAGGCATAAACATAGCCATAATATAAACTGCTTTAATTAAATTACACCACCTATATTTTAACCTACCTAAAATACTTCCTACTAATATACTATAAATAACCTGTCCACCCACAATGATGAGACTTAGCTGAATAGAACGCCAAAACATCCCTAAATACTCAAAGCGTTCTACCAATAATACATAATACTGATATAGCGTCACCCTAGATGGAATAAGTGTCAAAAGGGGACTCCCTTCTCCATATCGATAGCTTATTTCTTCTGGCCTCATAAAACTATTTGTAAATGTAATGAGTACAGGCATTATAAATATTACACCTAAGATAAGGATCAGCCACTTACTTATTTGCTTTCTCATATTTTCCTCCCTACTCTCTGTTGTTTCTTATGCCTAAGCTGTAATAGCATATAATTAAGACAATACCTATAATCCCTTCTAAAATAACTGCTGCACTACTCATTACTCCTATATCCATCTGTATAAATCTTGCCCTGAAATAATTCTGAATCATATATAAAGACGTCTTAGGCAATTCCCCATATAAAATAAATGATTCTCTTCCAATCTTTAACCCTTGTACTAGCGCTAATACAAAGGCAACACAAATAGACGGTATCATAAGTGGGAAAGTAATATACCTCTGTCTTTCCCACCCATTAGCACCATCTACTTGTGCTGCTTCATGAATCTCCTTAGGAATAGTTGTCCAGCCTACTAAAAAAACTAAAATACAATACCCTACATTCTTCCATATATATAATAAAAGGAGTGGGATAATATCTCTCGTCTGAGTCTGCCACATATTAATACCTAGTAAAGTCTCCCCAATGAAACTCCCATTTCCAAAAAGTATTTCCCATGCATAGGTCACACTGGCTGTAGGCAGTAATATACTCATCAAGAATGGTAACTTAGCCCATTTCAAATGTTCATTAAGGTGTCCTAATAACATCCCTATAACATACCCACTTATTAACATTATAGGGATACCTATTCCTAGAAAAATACCCGTATTACCTAATGCTTCCCTAAATAATTCATCATAAAAAAGCATGTTATAATTTTGAAAGCCAACAAACTGTCCCTCTCCTACATAATCTATAAAAGCATAAATGATATTCATCACTATAGGCACTATATAAAAAATTACAAAACAACTAAAACTCATGATTAATAATGGTATAACTTGCTTTTTTAATGTTTTATTCATGCCTCTCGCTCCTTAGCTTATCATTTACTTCATACTTTTTCTTATCTCTCCTAATCGCGCTACAACTATATCACTCTCTATTTTTTCTTCTGCATACTGCCCTAGCATCTCTTCAATATTAGTTGGGAGATAACCTGCTATTTGACTTACATACGCATTCTCATATGCATAATCAAGTACCGCCTTCACTTCATCCGTTATCGCCATACGCCATCCTATCTCTCGTTCATCTATTTCCCTTCCCCCTTGTTGCTGCTTCTTTTCTAGATATTGTGTGTAATATGTATCATACCATTCTATATTTTTGTAAAGCATGCTTTTTGTCTTAGGAACAGCTATTTCAGGGTTTATAGTTTCTAACAATAGTTTTTTTGCAACTTCTTTTTTAGGACTATAAGGATTGACACAATAAATCACCCCACCTGTAGAAAAAATAGGTTGCATCTTATCTATAACTGGTAATGCATAGTACTTAACAGATTCCCCAAGTCGTTCATAAGTCAATGGGTTAATAAATGATAAGCTGTCTACATTTATTAGGAAACATTGGTTTTGTTTAGATTGCTTTTCTTCTTTATTAATCAATAACCCTTCTTCTTGCAAGCACTTCACTTCTTCAATTAATGTTATAAATTCATCATTTGCATAAATATTTTCATCTAGCCCTATTTCTTCATTTTGTATGTCATATGTAACAATTAGTTCTCTTAAAATACTTTCAGCATCTAAATCTGAAAACCAAATGTCTATCATACCATCACCATTTGTGTCCTTGGTCCACTTTCTAGTAAGTGTAATAAACTCTTGCCAATCCCAGTTTAAGCTTTGGGTATACTCTACATCTATAATTTCCTTTAAAGCGTTATTTACCATAAAGCCGCCTACACCATAAGTGTTAACAACACCAACTTGACGTTCTCCCTTTGTCATTACACGCCTAGCGGCTGGATATAGCTGCTCATCTATTGCTGCTTCGATTTCTAACGGCTCTAACAATTTATCATTCATCTTACCAAGGCTCCCTGTATGTATAAAAAACAAATCAAAATCATCATCCTTGGCTAAGAGCTTTGTCCTAATTTTATCTTCATAGTTGGCATAATCACTCAAGCCAACGACAGTACATGCTAAATCTGGATATTGTGGTCTCAACAATTCTGCTTCTTCCATAAAGGTATACTGATTTGTCCTTTTCAGCTCATTAGGCATCAATAACACTAATTGCTCCTGTTCATTCACTTCTACTTCCTGCATGACATAAAGTTGATTTGCTTCTTCCGTTTCCGCCCTGCCATTAACTAAAACTTTGTCATTATAAACCTCTATTTTACTAAACGTCTTATCTGGTTCACTCAGTAAACTTTGCAATTTTTTTGATTTAATCTCAAATCTATAAATTCTATGATTAACACATATATAAAATCCATTTGCATCCATCTTAATATCAGCATCATGTATGCTATATAAATCCACTATCTTCTCTTTTACCCTATAGCTTACTATAACTTCTTTTGAATCTTGTTTTAATAAACTAATATTTAATACTTCTTCATTTGTCTCATCTAATGATTTATGTAGAACTACTATTTCGCCTTGCTCACTTAAATCTAAACCTACGACATTGAAATCTTTTAATGCATACTCATACCACGCTGCTTGATTTAAATCATAATAAGCAATCCTTTTATTTTCATCTTGTGAACCATATAAAATCCATATCTTATCTTCTTCTACCTCTATCTTAGATATCAGCGCTCTTCCTTCTAGACTTATTTGCTTACTGCTACTTTGATCTAGTTGATACACAATGAGCTGGTCTACGAAATCAAATACACCAAACTCTTCTCCCACAGCCAATTTCCCTGTCATATCTCCCTTTAAGGCATATTGAACTGAACTTGTTTCCTCCTGTAAAAGCTCTACCCCTTCTGAGGTATATACATACAACACATCATTAAATACAGCCATATCCTTAAACCTTTCATATGTTTTGGGTAACGTTTTCAATTTGTAAACTACCCCATTATCTTGGTTGACTGTGGCACCACATCCACACATATACATGGCTATAAAACATATTACTATAAATTTTATCTTTTTTTTCATATATATCCCTTATTTTAATATATTTCAAAAAAATTATATTATATAAATATTATTTAGTCAATTTTATAGTTTAATTTTATCTACCATCTTTTTTAAATCTTCTTCT
>JAZKZQ010000160.1:0-2805 GCA_045612745.1 Cellulosilyticum sp.
AACTCTTTCATCTACCCTATATCTCTATTTATTTTCATCCAATAAATAATTATATCTACTCTTAATCTCTTCCTTTACTCTATTCACAAGCATATCAAGTTTCACTGTACCTTCTTCCCCCTTGTAGCTACGGACATTCACTGTCCCATCTGCTTCTTCATTAGCACCTACTACTAGGATGAATGGGATACGCATATTTTTAGCTTCTCTTATTTTGTAACCAATTTTTTCACTACGTTCATCGATTTCCACACGGATATTTTCTTTTGCTAATGCTTCTAATACTTTTCTGCCATAGTCTATATGTTTATCTGAAATAGGCAGTACCTTTACCTGTACTGGTGCAAGCCATGTTGGAAAGGCACCTGCAAAATGTTCTGTAAGGACACCTATAAATCGCTCAATGCTACCAAATACTACACGATGAATCATAACCGGACGATGTTTTTCTCCATCTGCACCAACATATTCTAGTTTAAAACGTTCTGGAAGCTGAAAATCTAGCTGAATAGTACCACATTGCCATGTTCTACCTATACTATCTTCTAATTTAAAATCTAATTTAGGGCCATAGAAGGCACCATCACCTTCATTAATTTCATAGGCATATCCCATCTCCTCAATAGCCTCACGAAGTCCTGTTGTAGCAACTTCCCAGTCTTCAACCTCACCTACATGATCCTCTGGCATTGTAGAAAGTTCAATGCTATATTTAAAACCAAATGTTTTGTAAACTTCATCTATAAGCCTTACAACGCCTTTAATCTCATCTTTAATTTGGTCTTTAAGCATAAAGATATGTGCATCATCTTGTGTAAAGTTTCGTACACGCATTAAACCATGTAGGGCACCTGAAAGCTCATGACGGTGAACAAGTCCTAATTCTCCCATTCTAAGTGGTAAATCTTTGTAAGAACGCATTTTAGTTTTATAGACAAGCATACCTCCAGGACAGTTCATTGGTTTGACAGCATAATCTTCTTCATCAATAATTGTAGTATACATATTTTCACGATAGTGATCCCAGTGACCACTTGTAAGCCATAAGTCTTTATTTAGAATAATTGGTGTAGAAATTTCTTCATAACCTGCTTTTTTATGGATTTCTCGCCAGTAATCAATAAGTGTATTTTTAAGAACCATTCCTTTTGGTAAAAAGAATGGAAAGCCTGGACCTTCATCAAGCAGGGCAAAAAGTTCTAGTTCTTTACCAAGCTTACGATGATCTCTTTTCTTGGCTTCTTCTATTTTATCAAGATGCTCCTTAAGTTCTGCTTTTTTAGGAAAAGCTGTAGCATATAAACGTTGTAACATTTTATTCTTTTCATTTCCACGCCAGTATGCACCTGCTACAGACATGATTTTAAAAGCTTCTACCGGTTTAGTAGTCATAAGGTGTGGTCCAGCACAGAGGTCTACAAATTCTCCTTGTTTATAAAAAGAGATGGTTTCATCTTCTGGTAAATCATTAATTAATTCAATCTTATATGGCTCATCTGCTACTTCCATTAATTTAATTGCTTCATCTCTAGGTAGTTCAAAACGTTCAATACTTAGTTTCTCTTTCACAATTTTTTTCATCTCAGTTTCAATTTTTTCAAAATCTGCTTCTGTGAAAGAGCGTTCAAAATCAAAGTCATAATAAAAACCATCATCAATAGCTGGACCTATAGCAAGTTTCGCACTAGGATACAGTCTTTTTACTGCTTGTGCTAAAATATGAGAAGCTGTATGACGAAATGCCCACTTCCCTTCTTTATTAGCAAAAGTTAAAATTTCTAAATGACAATCCTTCTCTAACTTATGTCTAAGATCCATCATTTCACCATCTACAAGACCTGCATAGGCATTTCTTGCTAGACTACTACTAATTTTTTCTGCTACTTCTAATATACTGCTACCTACTTCACATTCTAACATATTACCATCTTTTAAACTTACTTTAATCATTTTTTCTACTCCCTTCAAATACTTGCTTGTATATATACGGTTTAGCATTCTTAAATTATTCAAAAGGATAGTGTTAAAAAAGTATACAAAAAAAGCCCCCATCCCTCTAAATAATTTCTTATTTAAAAGGGACGGGAGCTTCCACCCGCGGTTCCACCCTTATTGCAAGGCCATTCACTAATCGTCAATTACTTGCCACTTATTCATTATGATAACGGTCTAATACCGGATTGGTTTACAATCACTCCGAGGTGGTTTTCATTTATAAAGCTTTAAAAACGCTTCCACCAATGCATCTTCTCTCTGAAAAAGCTATTATAAACTACTATCCTCATCATTATTTTCAAAATATTTTATAACGATTATACTCTTGTATCTAGTTGGTGTCAACTTATTAAACCTTTATAATACGTGACTTGACGTTACTATTTCTTACTCACATATTCGTTAACTTTTATTCTAGTGTATTTCATTACAATATTTGCACCCTGTACAATAAATTATATTTTCATCAAAAATAATCTCTATTGTCTTTAGGAATTTTTGTTGTCTTGCTTTGTGCTTTTGATGGACAACTATTTTTTTAGGGACAATAGTAATGAGGATGTGGAGTATCCAGTCCTCTTCATGAAGCGTACTATCTAATACAAGATCTTTACAATACTTCTTAATATAGTATCCTGTTACATTCTTCATATCCTTATTATAAAGCTGAATATCACCTTCATCATTATATATAAGGTGAAGGATGTCTTCTAAAGGTACACTTAGCATACTGACATCACGCATGAGTCTAATAAAGCTTACCACATCTTTTTTCATCTCAAAGTCTAGTATAAATTGTTCTAACAAATC
>JAZKZQ010000161.1:0-9330 GCA_045612745.1 Cellulosilyticum sp.
GATGATGTAGTAGATGAAATTATTAGGATAATAGAAAGTAAGCATGAAGTTTATGAAAAGTATTATTATGAAATTTCTAAAGTGTATTTAGTAACATTAGAGAAGATTACTAGGTTATTATATATGTTTAAAGAAGAACGATGTAAGTTTGGCATACCTTATATGGAAGATGACTTTACTCGGTTGTTATATACAACATACGTAAGTTATTTGCCTAAAGAAGGATTAAGTTATGCATTAACAATGAATAAAGATATAAGAGGTAGTTTTACGGAAGTAATAAAAACAAAGGAAAACGGACAAATTTCTATAAATGTTTCTAAGCCTGGGATAACAAAAGGTAACCATTGGCATCATATAAAAATAGAAAAATTTATTGTAGTTTATGGCAAAGCATGTATTCGTCTTAGACAGATTGGAACAGATGAAGTAATAGCTTATTATGTAAGTAGTGAGAAATTAGAGGTGGTGGAAATCCCAGTAGGGTATACCCATAGCATTAGCAATGAAGGGGAAACAGATTTAATTACATTAATATGGTGTAATGAGTGTTTTGACCAAAAACATCCAGATACGTATTATGAGGAGGTTTAGATGGAAAGACTTAGGGTAATGACAATTATAGGGACCAGACCAGAAATTATTAGGCTTTCTCAGACAATAAAGGCTTGTGATAAATATTTTGAACATATATTAGTGCATACAGGACAAAATTTTGACTATATGTTAAATGAAGTTTTTTTCAAAGACCTAGAGTTACGTGCTCCGGATTATTATTTAAATAGTGTAGGGAATGATTTAGGAGACACTATGGGGAATATCATTGCAAAGTCCTATAAGATTATGCAGCAGGTGAAACCAGAAGCAGTTCTTTTATTAGGAGATACTAATTCAGCATTAGCAGCTATTTCGGCTAAACGTCTCAAAATTCCTATCTTTCATATGGAAGCAGGAAATAGGTGTTGGGACTGGAATGTATCTGAGATGATTAATCGAAAAATAGTGGATCATATCTCAGACATTAATTTGCCTTATACAGAACATGGGAGACGTTATTTAATAAGTGAAGGCATAGATGGTAAAACCATTTTTGTAACAGGTTCGCCCATGGGGGAAGTACTTAAAGCACATCAAGATAAGTTCAATCAAAGTGATGTGTTACAAAGGCTAGGTTTACAAGAAGATAAGTATATCTTAGTTTCAGCACATAGAGAAGAAAATATAGATATTGAAGAGAATTTTATAGCACTTATGAATGCTATAAATGGTATCGCCAAGAAGTACAAAATGCCAGTTATCTATTCAACCCATCCTAGAAGTAAAAAGTTTATTGACCAGAGGGGCTTTAAATTTCATCCCTTAGTACAAAATTTAAAGCCCTTTGGGTTTATTGATTACATTAAACTTCAAACGCATAGTTATTGTGTATTATCAGATAGTGGGACCCTATCAGAAGAAAGTGCTCTATTAGGTTTTAAAGGCGTGCTTATAAGGACATCTACTGAAAGACCAGAGGTGTTAGATAGTGGTACGATTGTTATTGGGGGCATTATGGAAAAAGGTATATTAGAAGCAATAGAAATGGTTGTTAATATGAAAGATAATAAAGAGGAGACATCTTTACCTAGGGACTATAAGGAAGTTAACGTGGCATCTAAAGTAGTAAAGATTATTCAAAGTTATACACATATTGTTAATCAAACAGTATGGCAAAAATAAATAAGAAACAATGAGCTGTTACATTGGTAGCAGCTCATTGTTTCATTTAAAGTAATTTATTAACTTTAAGGAGATGTTAAATACTTTGATTTAAGTAATGTGACATCATCTCGAAGAAGGTTTAAGGCATATAAGATATTAGTTAATTGATTCTCAATGGTGGGCAAACCATAGGAAATATCAAAAAGAGCATCTTCAATATCAAGTGCTTTAGATGAAATTTGTTGAAGGCCGTAGTCATTATTATTAATTATACTATTTATTTCACCTATACTTGGATTAAGGGATGAAAGTTTGTAATCGCTACTATCTAGTGTATCTATTATTAGATTAAGCCCTAATTTCAGTTCTTGAAGGCCATATTCAGGATTTTTTAGTAAACTTACAGATTGTAAGTAGTAATTTGCCTCATGAGGATGTTTCGGGGAGTAGTTGTTAGAAGACTGATGAGGAGACTCAGAGGAATTATCGTGAGGAGACTGGTGAGGAGGTTTGGATGGGTTATCGTGAGGAGACTGGTAGGGAGACTCAGAGGAGTTATCATCAGGAGAATAGTAAGGAGATTCAGAGGAGTTATCGT
Source organism: Cellulosilyticum sp. (assembly GCA_045612745.1). Lineage (GTDB taxonomy): Bacteria > Bacillota > Clostridia > Lachnospirales > Cellulosilyticaceae > Cellulosilyticum. Next base: position 2,300 of record JAZKZQ010000161.1, read on the forward strand.
GAGGAGATTGATGAGGAGGTTTGGATGGGTTATCGTGAGGAGACTGGTAGGAAGGCTCAGAGGAGTTATCATCAGGAGAATAGTAAGGGGATTCAGAGGAGTTATCATTAGGAGACAGGTAAGGAGACTCGGAAGAGTTATAGTTAGGAGAGTGGTAAGAAGACTCAGAGGAATTATTATTAGAAGATTGGTAGGGAGATTCAGGGGAGTTATCGTGAGAAGACTGGTAAGAAGACTTAGGGGAATTATAGTTAGGAGAGTGGTAAGGAGACCTAGAAGAGTCATCATTAGAAGAATGATCATAAGAATCATAGGAAGAATCATCCTCATAAGAACTATTACCATATGAGGAGTTGTAAGAAGTATTTAGTGTTGCATGAGAGGCATAAGAGTCAAGTGAAGAATCTTCACTTGAAGGAGAAATGTAGGAACTATGATAAGATGTATGTTTACGAGTTTTAGAATGCATTTTTGAAGAAGACTTAGGCTGAGAAGAAGAATGCGTAGATTTAGAAGGTTTTGAGTGAGGAGTAGGTATGACATTAGAGTTACATGAAGTAGAAGAAGAGCTTGGCGATGATGTTTTATGAGAAGAAGTGTGCTTAGAAGAAGGGGAATGTCTTTTTTTATGTGGATGCTGAGATTTTTTGTTATAAGTTGTTTCATCTATAGAAGATAGAAGATCAGCATAATGTTGTAAATTTTTTGAACGCATATAGAGACCTCCAATGTATATAATTGGTAAAATTCTATTATAACATATGAAGTAAAGATATGATTGGTGATGCATATACATATATATGGCATAGAAATCCTAGTTTATGAGATAAAATAGGAGGATAGTTTAAATGATTACCATAAGTTTATGCATGATTGTAAAGGATGAAGAAAAAAATTTAGCACATTGTTTAGAAAGTATATGTAGTAGTGTAGATGAAATAATTATCGTAGATACAGGTTCCACAGATAAGACTAAAGAAATTGCATATAAGTACACAGATTTTGTATATGATTTTAAATGGGGAGATAATTTCGCTGATGCTAGAAATTTTTCCTTTTCTAAGGCGACTCAGGAATATATTATGTGGTTGGATGCAGATGATATTATTTTAGAGGAAGAACAAGCAAAGTTGTTAGTCTTAAAGGAGAAACTAGATTTAAGTGTAGATGTAGTATTTATGAAATATAAGGTACCTACATCTTTAAAGGAAATGACTAAGATTTTGTGGAGGGAACGGCTTGTAAAAAGGGGGTGTCAGTTTAAATGGCATAATCCTGTTCATGAATATATTAACTATAAAGGAAAATGTAAAAGTGTAGATATTACTATTTGTCATACAAAGCAGTATACATATACAAGGCGTAATCTTGATATATATGAAAAATATATGGAAGAAGGAAATAAGCTTAATCAGTGGGATAAATATTATTATGCGGGAGAACTGATGCAGGAGAAGCAAGTAGATAAAGCTATTCTGTTTTATGAGGATTTTTTAAAAAGTAAAGGTGAATTAAAGTCAAACTATCTAGATGCGAGTATTAAGCTAGCTAGTTGCTATAAGTATAAAAAAGAAGAGGATAAGTGTCTTAAAGCATTACTTACTTATTTGGAGTTAGATGGACCTAGAGCAGAAATTTGCTGTCAACTGGGGTATTATTACAAGGAGAAACAGATGTATGAACAGGCTATTTTATGGTTTGAGATTGCACCAGCAACACATAAACCTATTGATGATATGGGAGGATTAACGCCGCTTTGTTGGGATTATATTCCTTATATGGAGCTTTGTGCATGTTATTATAAAAAAGGAGATATAGAAAAAGCAATTTACTTTAATGAAAAAGCAGCTCAAATAAATCCTCAAGATGAAATGGTTTTACATAATCGTATATTTTTAGCAGTGGAGCTAGAAAAGCAGTTAAAATCACAAAAGTAGGAGGAATAAAATGGGATTAAGAGAGGGCTTTTCTGTTGTGACAGTTACTAATAAAAAAAAGAGCTTATTAAATCTTATACAAAACTATAATAGACAAAAATTTAAGGTAAAAGAGCTTATCGTGATTATTAATAGCGATATGATAAAAGAGGAAGAGTTAAGGGATTTATGTAAAAATAGAGAAGACATATGGATTAAGAAAGTATCAGAAGAGATAAGTTTAGGAGAATGTTTAAATATAGGCTATGGAAAGGCTATGTATAATTATATTGCTAAGTTTGATGATGATGATTATTATAGCGAGTATTATTTAAATGAAGCATATGCCTTATTTAAAAAGAAAAGCTGTCATATTGTTTGTAAAAATAATATATTTTATTATTTGCAGTCTTATGGGGAACTTATTATTATTCCTAGTTTATCTACTAGGTCAAAGAGGGTAAGGGCGGGAGCTGGTGCAACGATTTGTATGACAAAAGAAATTTTTAAGAGGTTACCATATAGTGATTTAAGAAGAGGTGTAGATACAGATTTGTTTGCAAGGGCAAGAAAAATGGGGTTAGAAATCTATACATCTACCAGTTATAACTTTATATGTATTAGGGCACATAATCTAGAGGAACATACTTGGAAAATAGCATCTGAAGTTTTAAGAAGTAGAGGTGATAGAAATTTTGGTATTCGAAAATTGACATTAGGAGAAAGTTATGGCTTGATAACACAATATCCAGTGTAATCTAAAATGTATAAAAATTAGGGAAATTATGTCTATATTATTAGATTAATAAAAAATAATTGGTAGATTATAATAAAAATAAATGTTGTATAGGAAAAAAGTTTGTAAAATTAAATGATTTTGACAATTTTAGTAGATATATACTTTTGTTAAAAAATGGAATATAATATATAGGCCCATATATACGAAAGATAGGAGAATTTAGATAGTGAATAAAAGACAGAAAAGTATACAAGTCAAAATTTTAGGCCTTTCTATTGGTATGATCTTATTAGGTCTTGCAATAATGGTAGTATTAATTGCTAGTAGAATAAGTGGACAAGCATTTAATAACTACATTATAAGTTCAAATGAACAAATGGGAATTGCAGCGGATACAATTAATACCTTCTATAAGCAAATCGATGAAAATATTAATATGATGGCAACTCATCCAACCATAATGAAGGGGGATGACACTATTACATCATATAAAGATACGACTGAGGCAACATTTATGACGCCTTCAAAAAATGGAGGAGTTGAGCAAGAGATTTATGATGTATTTAAACAGTATGTAGATACACATCCAGGAACTCAGTACATATATTTAGCTACTTCAAATGGTGGGTATGTAGAATGGCCAGAAGTTGATATATCAGCAGGATACGATCCAACGACAAGGGAATGGTATACATTAGGTATATCTAGTGGTGAATCAATTGGTAGAACGGCACCGTATACAACAACAACTAATACAATGGTTATTAGTAATGTAAGAACTGCATATGATGCAAATGGTAACATTATTGGTGTTGTAGGGATAGATGTAGAACAATCTGCAATTAGTGATTTACTTAGTAATATGAAAATTGGAGAAACAGGTTGTTTTATGATTATTCATGAAACAGGAGTAGTTATGGCAGATGGTAATAATCCTGAAAATAATTTTAAAACATTAGAAGAGATTAATATTCCAGGATTAGAACAAGTAATAGGTTCAACTGGAGAGCCGTTTGAGGTTAATATAGATAATACAAGTTATCTTATTAATTCACGCCAAGTAGAAGATACACCTTGGACAATCGTGTCATTTATGACAAAGCAAGAACTAATGAGTTCAGCAAAGCAAATTATAGTGTTATGTATAGTTATTTCAGTTATTACATTAGCTATAATTACAGTAGTACTTGGTGTAGGATTTAAACGTATTGTAGGACCTATCGAATATTCAGCAGGATACTTAGATGAGATTGGTAATTTAGATTTTACAGCCACATTAGAGGAAAAGTATCTTAATCAAAATGACGAAGTTGGTGTAATTTTTAATGGAATTCAACGAATGAAAGATGCTTTAACGAGTCTTATTAAAGAAATTAAAAATGAGTCTTACATAATTGAAAATAAAGTTGGAGTAATTACAGATAAAAGTAATATATTAAATGCTAACTTACAAGAGATTTCAGCAACAACACAACAGCTTGCATCAAATATGGAAGAAACAACAGCTACAGCAGAACAAATGTTAAGTGTGGCGCAAGAAATGCAAGCATCAATTGCTGATATTGCTACAAAATCTGATGAAGGAGTAGTAAGAGCGAAAGAAATTAGTCAAAAAGCGAAAAATACAAAAAGACATGTAGATGATTCTAAAGATAAATCAGAGCAAATCTTTACACAAACAAAGGTAAAACTTGAAGAAGCTATCGTTGCTTCTAAAATTGTAAGTGAGATTGATATATTATCTGATGTTATTATGCAAATCACTGACCAGACTAATTTACTTGCTTTAAATGCGGCTATTGAAGCGGCTAGAGCAGGAGAGGCTGGGAAAGGATTTTCTGTAGTAGCAGATGAAATTCGTACACTTGCAGAAAAGTCTAAAGAAACAGTACTTGAAATTCAAGATATTACAAATAAGGTAACAGGTGCAGTGGATTATCTTGCAGGTAGTGCAAATGAATTATTAAATTATGTGGCAACAGATGTAACTAAAGATTATAATGCAATGGGGAACATGGCAGAGAATTATGATTCGGATGCAAATGACATTGAAGTAATGGTTGGTGAGTTTAACAAGCTTGCAAATGAGTTAATGGTATCTATGGAGCGCATGGGATATGCGATTGATGTGGTTTCTAAGGTATCGGAAGAAGGTGCTATTGGGACAACAAATATTGCTAACCGTGCATATGAAATTAGCTCAGTAGCTGGAGATATGTTACATCATGTAGATGATACAAAAGAAAGTGTAAAAAGTTTAAACGAAGAAGTTTCTAGGTTTAAACTTTAATAAAAAAGCAGTTATGCTCAATAATCAATATTGATATTGAGATATAACTGCTTTTTTCTACATTCAGCTACGTCTTTTAAAGAATTTGAAGTAAGCTCAATAGTAGACATTGACCAATTTAAAACAGCACAATTCACATTAGCCTCTTTTGTAACCTGTAGGATGTGAAGCATGCCACTTCCAAGCAGAAGCAATAATTTCTTTAATATCTGTATAGTGAGGCGCCCAACCAAGGATATCTTTAGCTTTTTGAGAGGAAGCAATAAGAAGTGCTGGGTCACCACTACGACGCTCACCAATTTTAAGAGGAATAGGATGACCGGTTACCTCTCTGGCTGCATCAATCATTTCAAGAACAGAATAGCCAGTGTTACTACCTAAGTTAAAAGTATTACTCTCTCCACCTTTCATTAAATAATCTAAGGCAAGAAGGTGGGCATCTACTAAATCTGTGACATGAATATAGTCTCTAATACAAGTACCATCTTGGGTAGGATAATCATTACCAAAGACTGTAATGAAATCTCTCTGACCAAGAGGAACTTGAAGGATAAGGGGAATAAGGTGAGTTTCTGTAGTGTGCGCCTCACCAATAAGACCACTCTTATCAGCACCAGCTACATTAAAATATCTTAAGCATACATAGTGAAGCTCATGAGCTGCATTTGTCCATTTAAGCATTTTTTCTATGGCAAGTTTAGTTTCACCATAAGTATTTGTAGGACAAGTCATCATGTCTTCAGTAATTGGCATTGTTTTGATATCGCCATAAGTAGCAGCGGTAGAAGAGAAAACAATATATTTTACCCCTACTTCTACAAGTACTTCTAAAAGAATTTCAGTACCACCTACATTATTATTGTAGTATTTAAGTGGGTTAACCATAGATTCACCTACTAAGGAGTTAGCAGCAAAGTGAATAACACCATCTACCTTTTCCTTCTCAAAAACAGATTTAAGGGACTCTTTATGGCGAATATCTATTTGGTAAAAAGGAACATCATCAGGAATACTCTCTACATGTCCTGTTTCTAAATTATCAACAACAACAACCTCCAGACCTTTTTCGAGAAGCTGTCTTACTGCATGTGAGCCGATATAACCAGCCCCACCTACGACTAAAATTTTCATACTACGCATCTCCTTTACAATCAAAATCTATTTTATATTAAAGCACATGTATAATTAATTTAATCCACTTATTTCTAAATTCATTATAAAATTTTAGTGAAATAAATCAAGTGATTTTACCAAAAGGAGTGAGAAAATGGCGACCATTAAAGAGGTCACGCAAAAGGTCTAATAGTAGGTAAAGATATAAGTATTATTGGCTTTGATGATATATACGGCACAGTTTGTAGTACGAGAAAGTTGTAGTCAAATAAATTCAGCTTTGATATAGTATAATTATAAGAAAATTATATTAAAATCAAAAAAAGGGATTGGGATATGGAAATTAAAGAAAGTAAAGTGACTTTTAAATCTGGTAAAGTTATTACAAAGTATTTATTAACTAATAATAATGGCATGGCAGTGGAAGTGATTAGTCAAGGTGCTACACTGACTAAAATTGTGGTGCCAGATGCAGAAGGTCGTTTTGAAAATGTGTTACTTGAATGGCAAGACATTGAACTTTATGAACAAAACCCAGGAAGCTTTGGGGCAATTGTAGGGAGGACAGCAGGTCGTGTTTGGGATGGTAAAGTGACTATTGAGGGGAAAGAATATCATTTTTACAAAAATAATAATGGAAATACTTTACATGGTGGCAAAGAAGGTTTTGATCATAAAAACTTTGAAACCAAAGCTTACATTGACCAAGAAGGTGCAAAAGTAGTTTTTAATTATTTAAGTGTAGATGGTGAAGAGGGTTATCCAGGGAACTTACAAGTTGAGATTACATATATATTGAAAGATGATAATACGCTTACTATGACATACAAAGGGGAAACTGATAAAGATACAATTGTAAACCTTACAAATCATGCTTACTTTAATTTATCAGGGGATGCAAAACGTTCAGTGCTTGATCAAGAAGTCTACCTTAATAGTGATGAGTTATATAGTACAGATGCAAACCTTATTC
>JAZKZQ010000162.1:0-12718 GCA_045612745.1 Cellulosilyticum sp.
GGTAAAATTTAATAAAAACTATAATCTGTATAAGAAGGTAGGTGGCGCATGAAAAATAAATTAAAGTATTTTGAAGGCTGTCTTTTGGGTGGGGCTATAGGTGATGCGTTAGGGGCACCGGTGGAATTTAGGCGTTATGAACAGATTATTATGGAATATGGTGAAGGAGGTGTAACAACACTTATAGCACCTAAAGGAGAAAAGGAAGCACTTATTACAGATGATACACAGATGACCATGTTTACCATAGAAGGCATATTAAGAAGTATTACTAGGGCAAGACGTAAGAATATTCCTTGCGATAAAAATGATATTACACATACAATGTTTAGGGCTTATTTAAGATGGATATATACACAAGGCTTAAGAACACCTCATTGGAAAGAAAAAGATTATGATGGTGCACTAGTTAAAATTAGGAAATTATATGCTTACCGTGAAGCGGGTATTACAAGTATTACCGCTCTTGGAAAAGGGATTAAAGGAAGTGTAGACCATCCTATTAATGATAGCAAAGGGTGTGGTGGGTTAATGCGAGTGGCACCACTAGGATTAGTAGACTTAGATATAGACCCTTTTGAGCTAGGATGCGAAGTAGCGGCTATTACCCATGGGGGACCTTGTGCTTATTTACCAGCAGGAGTATTAGTACTAATGATTAGAAGAATTATAGAAGGAAAAGAAATAGAGGAAGCAGCCCAAGAAGCAATTAGTAGATTAAGATTAGAAGAACGTGGGGAAGAAAGTGTGCAAGTTTTAGAGGGAGCCATAGCTTTAGCTAAGGATGGAGTATGTACTAGAGAAAAAATAGAAAGTCTAGGGGAAGGAGTATTTGCCCATGAAGCTTTAGCGATGGCAGTATATGTAGCTATAAGTAGTACAAAGTATATTGAGGAAACAAAATCTACTATGAAAGAAGCTTTATGTAAGGCCGTTAATCATAGTGGTGGAAGCGATATAGTAGGTGCTATAACAGGACAATTATTGGGGGCTTATTTTGGTGTAGATTACCTAGAAGATTTATTTGAAATACATGTGGAATTAGAAAAAGAGATAAGAGAACTGGCAAAAGACTTATATACATTATATGATTCTAGTGCATACTGGTTAGAAAAATATCCATCATGGTAAATATTATACTAGAGTATGTTATTTAAAAACATAACAAAAGAGGTATTGTAAAGTTTATATAGTTTTACAATACCTCTTTTTGAAATTATATTAACAAGATTATATATTCTTAAGTTTTTCTTTTAAATCAATAACTCTATCTTTGATACGTGAAGAGATACCAGGCGTGGTAAGAAGTACAGAAAGGTACTGCTTGGTTGCCTCTATATTATTAAGTTTAAATGCAATAGCAGCTAACATATACATTAGTGTATATTCATCAATCCCTTGAATAGGTGTTGGTTCTGTTTCTAGAGCTTCAGAGAAACCGTTAAAAGCTTTTTGTAGAAAGAGTTGTTCGTTTTCTATATCTCCAAGGTCTCTATAGAGCCAGGCGATATGAAGTGCTAGATAAGATTGTTCACCTAATTTTGTCTTTTTATTAATAGCCATAAGAAGAGCAAGTTTATGTTTATGGATAGCTTCTTCTGTTGTAGTATATTCAGAATAACTTGTAGGATGTGTAAAAATAGAAACAAGTGTATCCTGGAGCCATGTACGTTGTTTTGGAAGTAGTTTCTCAAAATTTTTAACAATAGCCGAATAATTACAATAAGGACAGCTAATAACATCATATAATAGTGGGTTTACACAAGAGTAGTGGGCATATAAATCATCATCTACAGAAAGCAGTTGATTTTTACCAACCCGAATAGCTTTTGCAGTAAAAGCTTGCTCGCATAATGGACAAGTATAACTTTTATCATAAAGTAATAATTTTAAATCATTAGTATTAGATTCACTCATAATAAACATCCTTTCATAGGTTGCATGCAACTGTTAGAATATAATAAATATTATAACACAAAATGTTTTAAGTAAAGAAAAAAGAAGTATGATATGAGAAAATTGATAATTGTTATATAAGTTATAAGAATATGAAAATTATATATGAGGGTATACCAAAGAGATAAGATTAATGGCACAAATGGTACTATATATTTCATAATATATAGTAAGTAAGCAAAGAAAAATAAATAAGAATATGGCACACATTTGAAAAATTAGAATATAATATAGCATAGGAAGTTAAAATGGTAGAGTATCCTCATTTTAACTAAACTTAGTAATGATAGTATTTGCTGTACTTAAATCACCTTATTTAAAATAATGGGTCAAGAATTTGCAAAGTTTATTTTTTAATCAAAAGATAATCCTACTCCTTATATAGCCGGTGAAGGAGCAGAAGTCACCCAAGGTAGTATATTTCTAAAAATATATTATCAAATTCTAGGCCCATTTAATTATATAAATAGCCATCATATAGACTATTAATAATAAGAATTATATGTGACATAAGTTTAAAATATGACGATGATCTCCAATGAGACATCGTCTATATTTATGGGGTAAATATAAAGAAACTAGCTATAAACTAGATGTATTCATTATATTACTAAAAATCATGAATAACTAAGATTTATAAATATGAAACCTATACATATATTCGAGAATACATATTATATTTTATTAAAGTACAAGCATCTACTTGACAAAGAAAAATTAGGGTGATATGCTACAAATATAATTCCTACGAAATAACTAGGAATTGGAGGGGTGAAAAAATGAAACTATCAACTAAAGGACGTTATGGCTTACAAGCTATGGTTGATTTAGGCGTATATTCGAAAGAAAAACATATTTCACTAAAAAGTATAGCAGAACGTTTATCAATGTCTGAAAACTACTTAGAACAACTTATGGCACTTCTTAAAAAAAATCAATTAGTAACAAGTGTACGTGGTGCTCAAGGAGGGTACGCTTTAGCGAGACCAGCTGAAGAAATCACAATAGGGGATATCTTAAGAGCGTTAGAAGGTTCACTTGCACCTACTGATTGTACTTGTGAAGGCAATACAGTACACTGTGCCCTTGATGGTAAATGTGTTACTAAGTCAGTTTGGGAAAAGATTAAACAAAGTATAGATAAAGTAGTTGACAGTATTACACTCAGTCAACTTATGGAAGATTACGAGAAAATTAATGAGAATACCTCACATATATATTGTATTTAAACTAAAAGGAGATGAAATAAATGGAACACATTTATTTAGATAATGCAGCTACAACACCTGTTAAACAAGAAGTATTAGATGCGATGATTCCATATTTTACACAAAATTTTGGAAATCCATCTAGTGTATATAAAATTGCACAAATCAATAAAAAAGCAATTGATGAGTCAAGAGAAACAATTGCTAAAGCGTTAGGTGCACAAACAAATGAGATTTTCTTTACAAGTGGTGGTACTGAAGCGGATAACTGGGCAATTAAAGGTATTGCAGCAGCACATAAAGCAAAAGGAAATCATATTATTACAACTAAAATAGAACATCATGCAGTGCTTCATACATGTGAATATTTAGAAAAACAAGGTTATGAAGTAACATACCTTGATGTAGATGCAGATGGTCTTGTAAATCCAGCAGATGTGGAAAAAGCAATTAAAGATACAACAATTTTAATCTCTATTATGTATGCAAATAATGAAATTGGTTCAATTCAACCAATTGCAGAAATTGGTGAGATTGCTAAAAAACATAATGTATTTTTCCATACAGATGCTGTTCAAGCAGTAGGACAAGTAAAAATTGATGTTAAAGCACAAAATATTGACCTTCTTTCTTTATCAGGTCACAAAATCAATGGACCAAAAGGTATTGGTGTACTTTATGTAAGACGTGGGCTTAAACTTGAGAATCTTATCCATGGTGGGGCTCAAGAACGTGGTAGACGTGCAGGTACAGAAAATGTAGCTGGTATTGTAGGTCTTGCAAAGGCTATGGAACTTGCATATACTAATTTTGATGTGAAAATTGAGAAGCTCACAAAACTTAGAGATCAGTTAATTGATGGTTTATTAGAAAGCATTCCATATTCTAAACTAAATGGTCATCGCACAAACAGACTTCCAAATAATGTTAATATAGGAGTAGAATTTGTAGAAGGTGAATCATTATTACTTTTACTTGATATGAATGGTATTGCTGCATCAAGTGGTTCAGCTTGTACATCAGGTTCACTTGACCCATCCCATGTCCTTTTAGCACTTGGTTTACCACATGAAAAAGCACATGGTTCTATTCGTTTTACATTAGGGGAAATGAATACAGAAGAACAAATCAAATATGTGCTTGAAAAAATGCCACAAATCGTAGACCGTATGAGACAAATGTCTCCTTTATATGAAGATTTCTTAAAAGAAAATAAAGAGAAATAATATTAAATAGTACGTCTTGTAATAGACATAATAGATAATGAAGATAATAGATAATGACAAAAATAATTAGAGGTGAAAAATATGTATAGTGAAAAAGTTATGGATCACTTTATGAATCCAAGAAATGTAGGAGAAATTGAAAATGCTAGTGGTGTAGGTACAGTTGGTAACGCTAAATGTGGTGATATCATGAAAGTATATTTACAAATTGAAGATGGTATTATTAAAGATGCTAAATTCAAGACTTTTGGTTGTGGTGCTGCAGTAGCAACAAGTTCAATGGCTACAGAGCTTGTAATTGGAAAAACAATTGAAGAAGCACTTAAAATTACAAATAAATCAGTAGCAGAAGCGCTTGATGGACTTCCACCAGTGAAAATGCACTGTTCATTACTTGCAGAAGAATCTCTTCATGCAGCACTTTGGGATTATGCTCAAAAAAATAATATTACTATTGAAGGATTAGAGCCACCAGTAGATGACGTACATGATCATGATCATCATGGACATGACCATGAAGACGAGGAAGGTATTAACTAATCATGAATGAAAATGCCAAAAAGAAAGTAGTAGTGGGTATGTCAGGGGGCGTTGATAGCTCTGTGACAGCCTATCTCTTAAAAGAGCAAGGTTATGAAGTAATCGGGATGACTATGCAAATTTGGCAAGAAGATGCGCCAGAAGATCACGACGGAGGATGTTGTGGTCTTTCTGCCGTTGATGATGCACGTCGTGTTTGTCAAAAATTAGATATTCCGCATTATGTAATTAACTTTAGACAAGATTTTAAGAAGCATGTTATTGATTACTTCTTAGATGAATATCAACATGCCCGTACGCCTAACCCATGTATTGCATGTAATCGTTATGTAAAATGGGAATCTATGCTTCAAAAGGCTCTTCAAATCGGGGCTGATTACATTGCAACTGGTCATTATGCAAGAGTAATTCAAGATGAGCAAACAGGACGTTATACATTAAAACAATCTAAAACATTAGCAAAAGACCAAACTTATGCGTTATATAACCTGACACAACATCAACTAGAGCATACTTTAATGCCTCTAGGAGACTATACAAAAGATGAGGTACGTGCAATTGCCAAGGAAATTGGACTTGCTGTAGCCACTAAACCAGATAGTCAAGAAATTTGCTTCGTACCAGATAATGACTATGCTAAATTTATTGAAGAACACACGGGTAAAAAGTCTAAGCCAGGTAAGTTTGTTGATAAAGAAGGTAAAGTAGTAGGTGAGCATAAAGGTATTATTCACTATACAATCGGCCAAAGAAAAGGGCTAGGTCTTTCTCTTGGTAAACCTGCATTTGTGACACGTATTGATGCAAAAAATAATGTAGTAAATCTTGGGGATAATGAGGATTTATTTGACTATACAGTACGTGCAAATAACTTAAACTTCATGCCGTTTGAAAAACTACAAGGTGAGATAAGATGTGCAGCTAAAATTCGTTATAGTCATGCACCACAACCATGTACTATTCGTATGATTGATGAAGATACATTAGAATGTATATTTGATGAAAAACAACGTGCCATTACACCAGGACAAGCTCTTGTACTCTATAATGGAGAAGAACTTATTGGTGGTGGAACAATTATTTTATAAAATAAGGGTTATAAAAAATATTGTTATGATAGCGAGTGAAAGTTATTTTAGAGCTATCATAACAATATTTTTTTATATTTATTAAAGTTTAACAGAGTTTCTTCCTTATTATATGTAACTTAACATGAATTTAACATAAGTTTAAAGTTAATTTAACCTCATTTTAGCAATGTAAAAGTAACAAAATAATAAATAAACCTATCTATAATATCAAAAAATCTAATAACTATAATAAATACTCTCATAAAAATCAGTTTTTGTGAAATATTAAATAGGTATAGATTCGCAAAAATTAAATATATGGGAGGAAATTATGATTGATTGGGTACAAACCGCATTGACCTTTTTAGGTGGTTTTGGACTTTTCCTATTTGGTATGGAATATATGGGAGATGGACTTCAAAAAGCTGCTGGGAATAAGATGAAAAATTTATTAGGTATACTTACTAGTAATAGGTTGCTAGGTGTCTTAGTAGGTGCGGGGATTACTGCACTTATACAAAGTTCATCTGCGACAACAGTAATGGTTGTAGGCTTTGTAAATGCAGGGCTTATGTCACTTAGACAAGCTGTAGGTGTTATTATGGGAGCCAATATAGGGACCACAGTTACAGCTTGGATAGTAGCCTTAGGCTCATGGACAGAATTTCTTAAACCAGCAGTACTAGCACCTATTTTTATTGTAATAGGGGTTATCATGATTAGCTTTGGAAAAGGTAAAACTGTGAAAAATATAGGACAAATCCTATTTGGATTTGGAGGACTTTTTTTAGGGCTAGAGTCAATGGGAGAAGCTGCTGACCCACTTAAGGAATTACCACAAGTAAAAACAATATTTGTCACATTAGGTAGCAATCCTATTTTAGGTGTAATAGCTGGTGCAGTAGTGACAGCGATTATTCAAAGTTCATCAGCTTCAGTGGGTATTTTACAAGCTTTAGCTACAGCAGGGCTTGTACCATGGAATTCAGCTATTTATATTATTATGGGACAAAATATAGGAACATGTATTACAGCAGTATTATCCAGTATAGGTGCTAATAAAAATGCTAAAAGAGCAGCAACCATTCACTTTTTATTTAATTTTATTGGCTCAGTGATTTTTACTATTATTGCATTTTTGATTTTTACATTTGCCCTGCCAGCTTTAGGTGTACAAAATATTAATGTTACTGACATAAGTATCGTGCATACTGTGTTTAATATTTTAAATACTATTTTACTATTTCCATTTGGAAATATACTGGTTAGATTGGCAGAACTTATTGTACGTGATAACGGGAATGAAGAACCAAAACTTTTACAACATTTAGATGAACGTATTCTAGAGACACCATCATTTGCCCTTGAAAATGCAGCTAAAGAAGTAATGCGTATGGGAAAATTAGCCCAAACTAATTTTCAAACAGCTATAGAGGGATTATTTACTGGAGATGAGAAAAAGATTGAGTTAGTCTTTGAACAAGAAAAAACTATTAATGCATTACAGCAAGGCATTAATGAGTATTTAATTAAATTAACACAAGCTAACCTTTCAGAAAATGAGAATTATCTTGTTACTTCTTTATTTCATACTGTAGGTGATATTGAACGTGTGGGTGATCATGCAGATAATATTGCAGAGTTAGCAGATGAGATGCAAAAGAATGACTTAAAATTTTCAACAGAAGCTAAAAAGGAATTACAGGAAATCACTGATAAGGCTATGAAATGTTTTGAAGCAGCACTTAAAGGATATACATCTCAAAGTGAAGAGGCAGCAAGAGAAGCAATCCCTTATGAGACTTATGTGGATAAACTAGAAGAAAGATATCGCACAAGACATTTAAAACGTTTAGCAGACAATGCTTGTGAGCCACGTGCCGGAATTATTTTTCTAGATACAATTAGTAATGTAGAACGTATTTCTGATCATGCATTAAATATTGCACAAAGTGTATTAAACAAAAATAAATACGTATCTACAGAGGAGTAGAAGAACTTTTATTTATAGAATATAAATATATTACTAACAAAAAAACCCTTTAATAGACTAAATTTGACTTGTTAATCAAAAAAGATGATGTTAAAATAAGCCTGTATGTAAAATTATATTGGGAGGATTATAATGAATGAGATAAACTGGCTTAATGTAGCACTAAGCTTCTTAGGAGGGTTTGGACTCTTTCTCTTTGGTATGGAGTACATGGGAGAAGGGTTACAAAAAGCAGCTGGTAGCAAAATGAAAAATCTATTAGGTGTTCTTACAAATAATAGATTTTTAGGTGTTTTAGTTGGTGCAGGTGTTACTGCATTAATTCAAAGTTCATCAGCTACAACAGTAATGGTTGTAGGTTTTGTAAATGCAGGACTTATGTCTCTTAAACAAGCTGTGGGTGTAATCATGGGAGCTAACGTAGGTACAACTGTCACAGCTTGGATTGTATCACTTGGAGAATGGACAAGCTTCTTAAAACCATCAGTATTAGCACCAATATGTATTGTTATAGGAGTTATTTTGACAATGTTTGCTAAAAAGCAACAAGCAAAACATGTTGGGCAGATTTTATTTGGATTTGGTGCATTATTCTTAGGTCTTGATATGATGAGTGATGCAGCAACACCACTTAGAGGATTAGATGCAGTACGCAATTTATTTGTTGTACTTGGTAGCAATCCGATTTTAGGAATTTTAGTAGGTGCCGTTGTAACGGCAGTTATCCAAAGTTCATCAGCTTCAGTTGGTATTTTACAAGCATTAGCAACAGCTTCGCTTGTACCATGGAACTCAGCTATTTATATTATATTAGGACAAAACATTGGAACATGTATTACAGCTATTCTTTCTAGTATTGGTGCAAGTAAAAATGCTAAAAGAGCAGCAGCAATTCATTTCTTATTTAACTTCATTGGATCAGTAGCATTTGCAGTAGTGGCGTTTATTGGATTTGGATGGGTAGCACCAAATCTTGGCGCTCAAAATATTGATGTAACACAAATTAGTGTTGTTCACACAGTATTTAATGTTATGAATACAATTCTATTATTCCCATTTGCGGGAGTGCTTGTAACTTTAGCTGAAAAAATCATTACAGGTAAAGACGATTCAGATGAAGGTGAACTTAAGCACCTTGATGAACGTATCTTAGAAACACCATCATTTGCGGTTGAAAATGCTGTAAAAGAAGTGGTGCGTATGGGTAATATTGCACATCAAAATGTTCAAGCTGCAATGGAAGCATTGTTTGAAAAAGATGAGAAGAAGATTGAAGAAGTTCTTGAAAGAGAGAAAGTTATCAATCAGCTGCAACATGGTATTAATCATTACCTTGTAAAGCTTACAAACACAAATATTTCAGAGAAAGAACATACAATTGTAACAGGATTATTCCATACAGTAAGTGATATTGAGCGTGTAGGTGACCATGCAGAAAACTTAGCTGAACTTGCACAAGGCTTAATTGCACAGGAACTTGGTTTCTCAGAAAAAGCTAAAGCAGAACTTAAAGAAATTATCGAAACAGCTACAAGTTGTTTTGAGATGTCAATGCGTGCATATGAATTTAGTGATAAAGCAATGGCACAAAAAGCAATACCACTTGAGGAGAAAGTAGATAGCATGGAAGCTAAATTACGTTCAAGACATATGAAGCGTTTAGCAGATAATACATGTAATTCATTAGCTGGTATTGTATTCCTAGATGTTATTAGTAATGTAGAACGTATTTCGGATCATGCATGTAATATTGCACAAACTATTTTAGATGAGAATAAATCATTAACAGCAGAAGATATAAGTTATACAACATTTTAACAATAAATAATTTTTAAGTCGTAGCATAAGAGCTACGACTTTTTTTATAAGATGATAAATATCTTTAAAGAGAGAAAAAATATTTTGATGTATAAAAATAAAGTAAATGTAGAAAAATGTATTGCATAAATATGAAAAAATGGATAAAATATAAAAGTGGGACAAAAAAATATTTAATGGGACGAAAATGTACCCGAGGAGTATAGAAATGAAAAATATAGTAAATGCCTTGGAAAAGTTACTTCCAGAAGGGGTTCAAATGTTTAAAGAACGCTATAGGCTTTTGCAAACTATTATGCAAAATGGACCAGTTGGTCGGCGAACACTTGTAAACCTAATGAAAGTATCAGAAAGAACGATTCGCAGTGAAGTGGATCGCTTATTTCAAAATGGGCTTGTTGAGATTTCTTCTAAGGGTATAAATATTACAGCGCATGGAGAAAATGTTTTAAATACATTATATTCCATCATTCATGAGTTAGAGGCTACAAGTCGTTTAGAAAAGGACATTGAAGCTGTATTAGGCCTTAAAAAAGCAATTGTTGTGAAAGGCAATATGGATGAATGCGATGAAATAAAAAATCAACTTGGTGTTGCTTGTATGAGTATACTAGAGCATGAACTTAAAGATGATTGTACAGTGGCTATTACAGGAGGAACAACTATTGCCCATATGATTGCATCTATGCCAAGGCAGGGTAGATACTTTAATAATTTAAGAGTTATTCCAGCTAGAGGAAGTGTAGGTCAAAGAGTAGAATTACAGGCACATACAATAGCAGTAGAGCTTGCAAAAAAGTTAGATGCAGAATATGAGCTATTAGCAATCCCTGATAACCTCAGTAATAAATCCATTAGTCTTATAAAAAGTGAACCACAAATACAAAATTTATTGCAAAAGATTTCAAAAACAGATATTATTATATTTGGAATCGGCAACGCCCTAAAAATGGCAAAACGTCGCAATGAGCCTTTAGATGTTTTAAAGAAGCTAGAAGATAACCAGGCAGTTGCAGAGTCCTTTAGATATTATTTTAACAAAGAAGGACAAGTAGTATATGCCACAGCATCTATTGGTGTAGAACCTGAAATTGCAAAAACAATTCCAGTAAGAATTGCTGTAGCAGGGGGCACAAGTAAGGCGGAGGCCATTATGGCAACAAGTACTTTACTAAAAGGTAGTTACCTTATTTTAGATGAAGGGGCTGCTCAATATATACTTACGACTTATAATAAAGAATAAAAATAGTTAAAAAATTCACTTTAAAAAGTAGAAAATCTTTAAAATAAGTGGTAAAATGAAATAGGTATCATATCGCCACTACTGGTACATACTAATAACGGCGATTTGAATATATAAAATCAAAAGATATTTCTTAAGGAGGAACCAATAATGGCAGTAAAAGTAGCGATTAATGGATTTGGACGTATTGGACGTCTTGCTTTCAGACAAATGTTCGGAGCAGAAGGTTACGAAATCGTAGCAATCAACGATTTAACTAACCCAGCAATGTTAGCACACTTATTAAAATATGACTCTTCTCAAGGTAGATACAACGGAACAGTTGAAGCTAAAGAAGATTCAATCGTTGTAAACGGAAAAGAAATCAAAATCTACGCAGAAGCAGATGCTAACAACCTTCCATGGGGAGAATTAGACGTAGACGTAGTACTTGAATGTACAGGATTCTATGTATCTAAAGCTAAATCTCAAGCACACATCAATGCAGGTGCTAAAAAAGTTGTTATCTCAGCTCCAGCTGGAAACGACCTTCCAACAATCGTATTCGGTGTAAATGAAGGAACATTAACAAAAGAAGATACAATTATTTCTGCAGCTTCTTGTACAACAAACTGTTTAGCTCCTATGGCTAACGCTCTTAACAACTTAGCAGAAATCAAATCTGGTATCATGGCAACAACCCATGCTTACACAGGTGACCAAATGGTACTTGACGGTCCACACAGAAAAGGTGATTTCAGAAGAGCTAGAGCTGCTGCTGTAAACATCGTTCCTAACTCAACAGGTGCTGCTAAAGCTATCGGTTTAGTTATTCCAGCATTAAATGGTAAATTAATCGGTGCTGCACAACGTGTTCCAGTTCCAACAGGTTCAACAACAATTCTTACACCTGTAGTTGATGGTCATGTAACAAAAGAACAAATCAACGAAGCTATGAAAGCTGCTTCAAATGCATCTTTCGGTTACACAGAAGAAGAATTAGTATCATCTGATATCGTAGGTATCACATACGGTTCATTATTCGATGCAACACAAACAATGGTAACTAACCTTGACAATGGTACATCTCAAGTACAAGTTGTTTCTTGGTATGACAATGAAAACTCATACACAAGCAACATGGTTAGAACAATCAAATACTTCGCTGAACTTGCTTAATTTTTAAGTATATTATAGAAGTGATATAAGATCCTAACAGGGTCCGGTCTTGTAGGTTAGACTTATAGGACTGGGCCTTTTTGATATTTATTAAGTAAATTCTACATAAATATTGTAGATTTTACTTTTGTATAAGCTTTATATAAGATATAATCTTTATGTTAAGGTATAATAATTTTAATCAATATAAAGCATATATAATCTTTATAGGTTAAAATTTATCATAGTTAAATTTAAATTTGAAAGGAGTTTACACGTATGTTAAACAAAAAAACAGTTGATGATTTAACAAATCTTCAAGGTAAAAAAGTATTAGTACGTTGTGATTTCAACGTACCATTAAAAGAAGGCGTTATCCAAAACTATAACCGTATTGATGGTGCTCTTCCAACAATTAAAAAATTATTAGAACAAGGTGCAAAAGTAATCCTTTGCTCACACCTTGGTAAACCAAAAGGAGAAGCACTTCCAGAGTTATCATTAGCTCCAGTTGCAGTTGCTCTTTC
>JAZKZQ010000163.1:0-17055 GCA_045612745.1 Cellulosilyticum sp.
TTTTTAATATTTGCACTACCACACCATCTTTGTTGTGCAAAAGGCAAGTCCATTGAAACAACATAAACCTTTGCATCTTGATACTTGGTAGCCTCTTCATTGAAGCGTCTTACTTCCATATCACAAACAGGTGTATCTATAGATGGTACACTTACAAATACCCTTTTACCTTTAAAAGAAGAAGAATCCACTGTCTCTAATACACTCGTCACAGCTTTAAAGTCTGGAACTTTTTCTCCCACTTCTACATGATGGCCTTGAAGTGTTACTTCTCCGCCTTGAAAACATACTTTCATTTAGGTCACCTCACTTTTTCTTTAGTTTAACCTGACCTAATATTTATATAAGTGGAAATTTTATCTAGTTATCACCTTTAATAATATCTTCAATATAAGCTTTATTTTTTTCAAGACTAGAAGATTTCGCAACTAAAACATAAATATTTTTAATCTCTCTTACCCAATTATGAATCACATTTTCTGTTTCTTTATATTTCTCAAGCTTCTCTTCAATGCTTTTGGCATAAGCTTCAATCTGCATATCACCTTCTGATCTTCTTTCATCTATGAAAGCTTGTAATTCTGCTTTGAGTTCTTCTAAATTTTCATGTAATCCTATATACTCTGGAAGTCTTACTTCTTCTTTCTTATGATTAATTGTATACTCATCACTCCAAAGTTCTAGCTGGCTAATAAGTTCATCTAACTTTCTAATATCGCCTTCAAATAATTCGTATGGTTCTTCTTGATACATAATGTTCTCCTTAATATAAACTTTCTTCTTAAATTATACATATAATTAAAGATTTTACAAAGGGGTTTATAACAAAAAGGGCATTGCAAAATTATAAACAATTCTGCAATACCCTTGTACTCATTTTTTATAGTAAGTCTTTAATTAATTCAGCTGATGGTCTAGCTGATAAATATGAGAGTGGTACATCAAATACTGTTTTTGCACCATGATTACCTTCTTGATTCATCCTTACAGCCGCACGTGCATAAGCTACTAAAACTTGTGCTGTAAATTCTGGATTACTATCAAGTTTAAGAGAAAATTCAATAATTTGTTTGTGTTCTTCATTAACCCCTGTTACACCTGTTCTAAATACGAAACCACCATGTGGCATTTTGTTATGATTTGCTTTAAGTTCTTCTTCTGTAATAAAGTGAACTGTTGTATTATAGTCCGCAAAGTAATTTGGCATATTTTTAATATCACTTTCAATTTGTGCTTTATCTGCACCTTCCTCAGCTACTACAAAACATTCTCTTGTATGTTTTTCTCTAGTAGAAAGTAATGGATTTTCACCAGCTCTTACTTTAGTAATTGCATCTTCTACTGGTACAGTATATTGAATACCATTTTTTACCCCATTTACACGTCTAATAGCATCTGAATGCCCTTGGCTTACACCTTTACCCCAGAATGTATAATCTTCACCTACTGGTAAAAACGCACCTGACATCATACGCATCATAGAAAATAATCCTGGATCCCAACCTACTGAAATCACGCTTGTCTTACCATTTGCACTTGCTGCTGCATTAACTGCTTCATAGTATTCTGGAATTCTTGCATGTGTATCAAAGCTATCGATTGTATTAAATAATTTGGCCATCTCTGGTCCTTGTACTGGTAAATCAGTAGCTGAACCACCACAAAGAATAACGACATCTACTTTATCTGTATATTCTTTAATATCATCCATTGCCACAACCTTTGCTGATGGTGTTTGAATGGTTAATGCCTCTGGTGCACGTCTTGTAAATACTGCTACAAGTTCCATATCTGGATTTTGTTTAAGTGCAACTTCTACACCTCTACCTACATTACCATAACCTACGATACCTACTCTTATTTTATTACTCATATAGATTACCTCCGTACATATTGATTTATATAAATTATTTACTTAGCATGTCCTACTAAATAATTAGTAGTTCTTATCGGTACTACTAATTATTATAGTTTTTCATCATTTTGTCAAGTTATTTTAAAATTTGATTTAAATTTTATATTATTAACTATCTTTTTAAAAAAATGATGCACTACCTCAACTTGTGGTAGCACATCATTTTGATATGTATTAAATTTTCTTTTAGAATTATTCTGCTAAATATTCTTATCTAATCCAAGACTCTTTCGCATAAAATTCCTAATTTCTTCCCACGCTTTAATACTTTCTGGACACTCAGGAAAAACTTGTTGAAAACAATGGGACATACCATAGTAACTAGACAGTTTTACATTAACACCTGCTTCTCTCGCTTTTTCATAAACTCTTACACTATCATCATATAATACCTCAAAAGTCCCTACTTGAATAAGTAAATCTGGGAAATTTGTATAGTCACCATAAACAGGTGATAAATAAGGTATTTTTAAATCCCAGTCTCCTGCATAATCATGTTTTTGAACTTGATTAGCAACAGTTAATCCTTGACTACCTAATATTAAGTCTTTATCTAGATTAATCTGACGAGAAGGAGATGTATCATCTATATCTCCCCATGGCGAGATTGCTACTACTCCTTTTGGAAGTGGTAAACCATTATCCTTTAAATATAATGGCAACGCTAAAACTAGTCCACCTCCAGCTGATTCACCTATCAGTAAAATATCTTCTCCACTATACCCCTGTTCCAACAGCCATTTATATGCTGTAACACAATCTTCCAAAGCTGCTGGATATACATGTGTTGGTGCTGTGCGGTAGTCTACATTAATAACTTCTGCCCCATCTGTATACTGGCAATACAAAATAGCCCCTTCACGGCTTGAATCCATTAATGGCCATACGTATCCACCACCATGGAGTATTAATACAACCTTGCCATTTCCACCAGTTGCAGGTGTGATGCGTTCAATAGGTACTTCATCTACTACTAGTTTTTCTAAAATATAGCCTTCTGGTGGTTTCCAGCTAGATGATATTCTTCTTCCAAGTTCCAATTTTACATATCTTAATGGCCCTACCATTTCTGAAGTAGGCTTACTTGATGTTTCTTCATTGCCAATTACATTTTTTAAATAAAGTTCCACTATTATTTTCCTCCTTATTCCTAAACTATATTTATGATAAAATATATTTAAAAAAATAACAATAATTTTATAATTTTAAGACAACTTATATAACCAAACTAAACTTTTAATCTTCCTATATCTCAAGAAAGTGACTCGCATCAGATTCTATAGACTAGGATATTTAATTTTCCTATTCCACACAAAAAAAAGACATTGTTTACACAATGTCTCTCACCTCTTTATTAAATTACTTTATCGTTTTACCATCTCTGTAGGTTTTATAATTTTTACCGTTATTATTATCCCAGTATGTATTTCCACCTACTTCGTATCTAATAGCATATTCAATGTACTCTCCCTTAAAATTTGGTGCTTGACACCAAACCTCTTCTTGCTCATTAATAGCATGATCAAATTTAGCTGGGCAATCCTTCCAAACATCTGAAGTGCTATCGCGATAATGTAGCGTGACAGCCTTATCATATCCTAGATTCTTAACCTTACTATTAATAAAAATCATAGCACTCGTTTTCTTTGAGCCTTCTTCTTTTACTTGCTCAGTTATAACCTTTTTCTTTTGACTAGAGTCAAATTTTACAATCCAATCATTATTCTTTTTACCCACAAAACCATCTCCTCACAAATAGATTGATAGGCACTTATTACATTATTATTATATTGATATTTTCTCAATATATTCCTTTAGATTTTGACCCCTTACTTATATTCTATTTCTTTTTACTAGTGCAAAAACTACTAGCATTGTCACAAGTTCTGTAATTGGCATAACTAGCCAAATTCCTGTAACTCCCATAAATAATGGTAATATAAAAACTAAAGCAATACTTATAATAACTCCTCTTAAAAGGCATATAATCATAGATAAGTTAGGTTTTAATATAGATTGGAAATATGTACTGTATAATATATTTAAGCTCATCATTATAAACGCTATAAAATAAATCCTAATAGCCCCTGTTGCCATTTGTATAATTTCAGGTGTTGGCTTTACAAACATTTCAACAGCTACTTGTGGGAATGTAAAGCCTAATATAAATAGAATGATACCAATCACTACTGCTGTAACTGCACCAAGCTTTCTAACTGCTAGAACACGTTCTAACTGGTGTGCACCATAATTTGTTGCCATAATAGGTTGTGCGCCTTGAGACACCCCATTAAATAATGACATAGCGATAATTGCCGTATTCGCAATAATACTATACACAACTACTCCTGCTTCTCCTACATATCTTAAAAGCTGTAAATTAAATACAAGCACTACAATCCCACTGGCAATTTCAATTAAAAAACTTGGAAAACCGCTTTGTAAAATACTTCCTAAAACTTTAAATGGTCTTTCTATTTTTACAAGTCTCATGGTATTTCGTTTAGATTTAAAATGTGTTAACAAAATAACTACCGAAGTTATTGAACCCATTACTGTAGCTATAGCACCACCTGCCATACCCATTTTAAAAATAAAAATAAAGAGATAATCTAAAATAATATTCATTACACCACCAGAAATAACAGCTACCATGGCACGTTTTGGTCCATGATCATTCCTTACAAATGCCTGTAATAAACTGGAAAATATAAATACTGGTGCAAATCCTACAAGATAGCGCCCATAGCTTGTAAATAAATTAATATTACTTGCCTCACTACCAAGCATATAGCCTATGGGCTCTAAAAAAATACTCCCTGTCATCATATATAAAACGCCAATAATGGCTCCCCAAATTATAGCACTTGTAAAATAAGTGTTCGCCATTTTTCTATCGCCTCTACCATTAGATATAGACATAAGGACTGCTCCCCCTACACCTAATAATAAACCAGTTCCAAAAAACACTGTAAATACAGGTAATATATAATTAAGTGCAGCCATGCCACTGGCACCAATTCCTTGACCAATCATAATGGTATCCGCAAGGATATAAATAGATGTCACTAAAGTTGCACTAATAGATGGTAGTAAATATCTAAAGAACAACTTTCCTATATCCTCCTTTAATATATTATCTTGCTGCATAACTTCCCTCCTATCTCCTAGTTTAACTTCTCACTAAGTGCTTATTATATCATCTTAGTATATCCCTTGCAAAAAATTCTTTATCAACTAAAAAAGGTGACTCCACACTAAGTGCCAAATCACCTTTTTACCTTTCTTACTTTTCATGATTACTTCTTCTATCTTTATACTACATTATTTAATAAGACCGTCTCCACTCTCCTTCACTACAATCTTTCCATCCTTCATCTCACTATAAACTTCATTCACAGTATTCATCGTTTCTGCACTTAAATTAGGATTATTAGCAGGAAGTCCTACCCCTTCATTTTGAACCCCAAATTCAAGTGTTTGGCCACCTGGGAATGTACCATTTACTTCATCACCAATAATATTAAAAGTTGCTACTCCTACATTCTTTAAAGCAGATGTCAAAATAACTGATAGGTTATCTTTATAGATTCCTTCATCATATTGGTCAGAATCTACACCTATAACCCATACTTGTTCACCACGTTCTGCACGTTCTCTCGCCTCTTTAATTACACCAGCACCTACACCGCCTGCTGCACTAAATATAACCTTTACACCTCTATCATACATTTGGGCACTTATTTGTTGACCTGCTGCAACATCTGAAAAAGTACCTTGATATATAAAATCAGATGGATTCATCGTAATCTTTGTACCATACTTTTCATTAGCATATTTAATCCCTTGTTGGTAGCCCCAGTTAAAGTGCTGTATTACGTCTGTTTCCATACCACCAATGAATCCTGCGCTTCCCTCTTTGAGCTGCAAGGCAGCTGCTACACCTGCCAAAAATCCTGCTTCATTCTCCTTAAATAGTACTGCAACTGTATTATTACCAACCTTCTGGGTTCCATCACTACTACTAGGCATAGCATCTAAAATCACAAACTTAGCATCTGCATATTGATCTTGTACAGTATAAATTGTAGTTGCAAACTTATAACCTGGTGTAACAATAAAATGAAAACCTGCATCATAAAGATTTGTTATTTCTTTTTGAAGATCTACTTGATCTGCACTGTTAGGCTTTAGATATTTAGAAGTTGTGCCATAAGTTTTATCAGCTTGTTGTATTCCTTCCCAGGTAAGCTGATTAAAAGACTTATCATCAATATTTCCTAAATCTGTTACCATACCTATCTTAAAGCTCTTATTTGCCCCCGTACTACCTCCACCATTTCCTTGTGGTGTTGTTGTTCCTGTATTCCCACATCCTACCGTTGTACTAAGTACTAACATACATATGGTTAAACTTTTTAAAATATTCTTAATCATCATATCCCTCCAACCACTTTATTCTTTCTCTAGAGTATATTTTCATTACTTTCTATAATATTTAGCATTTACCTCCAAGCTTGATAATATGCTTTTATTTTTTTCCTTTTTATTCCTTTAAACTGATTTTAAATCTTATTTTTATCTAACTACACACTAAAAAAGACTTAGGTTCATTTCGAACTTAAGTCTTTTTACGTTAACTGTCTCAATTTCCTTTAAAGTTAATACTATAAGTACCTTACTTTCTACATTAATGTATTTAATAATGCTTCTACCTCAGAATAAAGTAGTGGTTTTCCCCAAAGATAGCCCTGTACATAATCACAACCTTTTTCATTTAAATATTGTATCTGTTCTTGTTTCTCAATTCCCTCTGCTATAACTTTATAGTTAAGCTCTTGCGCTATAGATATAATTGCACCTACTAAATTCGTGGTGCTATTTTCATCAACAATATGATCAATAAAGGATTTATCAATCTTAAGTATATCTAAAGGTAACATTTGAATATAACTTAAAGATGCATAGTTGGTCCCAAAATCATCTAATGCAATATATATTCCCATAGACTTTAATTCATTAAGTACGCTTATAATGTATTCTTTAGATGAAATAAATACTGATTCCGTAATTTCAAACTCCAAATAATGTGGATTGAAATCCGTCTTAGTTAATACTTTTTTTACCATTTCTATAAAATTAGGTTCTAATAATTGCAATGCTGAAATATTAACAGATAATACTTTATTGGTCTGATATGTATCTGTAAGTGTCTTAAACTCCCTACATGCAGTTTCTAATACCCACTCACCAATACTTATAATTAATCCTGTTTTTTCTGCTATTGGTATAAACTCTCCAGGTGAAATAAATCCAAATTCTTCTGAACGCCATCTTAATAATACTTCAAATCCTCTTAAATTCTTTTTATAACAACCATACTGTGGTTGATACATTAAGTAAAGTTCATCTTTTTCAATAGCCTGTGAAAGTGCTGTTTCAATTTGCATACTGCGTAACATTTCTTCATACATTGCTTTAGAAAAGAATTTTAATCCATTCTTACTACTTGCTTTAGCTGCATACATAGCCATATCTGCTGCTTTTAATAGTTGATTAGCCGTCTCTCCATCTTGAGGATACTTAGAAATCCCAAAACTTGCTGTTACTATTCGTGTCCCTTTTTCTAATTGAATATGCTTCTCTAAGGCAAGTTGTAGTGTCCTTATGTATATTCTTAGTGCCTCATCATCTAACTGACGCTTAATAATTAAAGCAAATTCATCGCCTCCAATGCGCCCTAATAAATCTCCTTCTACCACTATATCCTTCCATGCTTTTACAATACTTTGTAATAATAAATCCCCCTGATAATGGCCTGTTAAATCATTTATTTTTTTAAAATCATCAATATCAATAAAAACCACTGTAAAAGAATTTCTTCCCGGCGCACACTGCTCTATTAGCATATTCAGTTCTTCTAAAAAAGCATTACGATTCATAAGTCCTGTTAATGAATCACGAGTAGCTACATTGTTTAACTGTTCTTTCTGCTTATTTAAAAATATACTATAAACATATATAATTGTGGCCATCATGGCTGCACCTATTATCGTAATCATTCCAATAACAGAAGTAATTTCCCCCCCTCTAAACACTGGTGCAATTTGCCCAATTATAGAAATGCCACATAATATTAATCCTACAATATAACCTGTCGTTCCATAAAATATAGTTAAGCAAATTACCAATATAATATGAACTTCTGCAAAAATACCACATACTGATATCCCATCTAATGTAAAACTATTAAAAATAGTTATAAATACTTCTTGGCTCCTAGTTATGTTGTTAATCACTACTTGAATAAAAAAGTACATCATAACAATAACTATAATCCCCATGGCATCTAACAACTTTTTAGAGTTATTAGTATTTTTTTTTATTTTTGTGTTCATAACATACCCCTTATTATTATATAGTTAATATTTTATTTATTTTTATTTTATAATGCATATTGCTAGTTGTCAATTTATGTCTTTTTATATATTTTTTACAATTTGCATTAACATAAAAATCTTTCTAACTCTTCATTATTTGAAAGCATAAATTATAAAAAGTGTAGCTAGTAGTCTACGAATAACTTGTAAACCATTTTGCTACACTCCTATTTATTATAAACCTTGTTCAAAATCAAATAATTTTTCACGGTCATACTTTTCACGAACTTTAATTAGCCTAGAGCCATTACGACCGTAATAAGCCTCTCTATACTCATCTAGATTTTTAGCCGGGAAATTTACAAAAGATCCTATAGTTAGTTCTTTTATTATTTCAAATCTTGGTTTAAACCATTTTTCATTTTGAGGCGTATACTTATTATCTTCCCACACAGATTGAAAGCCTAGAATATACAAGCTATCTCTATAAGCAAAAGCTGCTTCTTTCGAATTGTACCTCGTAATATTTCCACCTAAGCCATAGGCTGAAATAGCCGTATAGTAACTTCCTGCAGCTCTTTCATTAATAAGTTCTAAGAGGCTATTCTTTTGAACTTCATTAAATCCTTCTTTCACAAAACATCCAGAGGAAGTATAATGTTCAAAGTCCGGATGGGCATCTTGAATCCACCTATTGACTTCTAAAACAGACATCTCATCCATTATTACCTTTACCTGTGCATCTAATTCAATAAATGGTGCCAATATTTCATATGCCTCTTCTTTTGTACCATAGTGAATACCAATCATCAAGACACCCATACCTTTTTCTTTTGAGTTATAAAAACTTATTTTAAAGTTCATTTCAGGAGGAGCCTGTGCTATCATATGTTCCCACATATTCCATAAATCAAGCTGTATTTGCCTTGTTACTTCACTAAACTCCAAACGTACCAGTGTGGCGTTTGCTCTTTTAGGTGGTAACTTAAAACGCATACTCACTACTATCCCAAATTGTCCACCACCACTGCCTTTAAGTGCCCAAAATAAATCTGCATTTTGTTCTTTATTAGCTATAATGCATTCTCCCTCATGATTAATCAGTGTTACTTCTTCAATGGCATCACACCCTAAACCTAAAAAGCGTGCTGAATATCCCCATCCGCCGCCAAGTGCAAACCCTACTACGCCTACTGTTGGACATCCCCCTCCTGGAAATGGATATCCCTTTGCTCCTACAGCTTCATATAGTTCACGATTCCTCGTACCACCTTCAATAGTAATAGTACCTGCGATTTCATCAATTTCAATATGATTCATTTCACTTACATCGATTACTAAAACATCATTACCAGTAGAATACCCCTGATAATGATGACCACCCGAACGAATTCTAAAAGGTACTTGTTGCGCCTTTGCCCATAAAATGCTATTTCTAACATCTTCTTTTGTTTTACAGTATACAATAGCTAATGGGTATTTATCTATAGCACGATTCCACATACATCTTGCCATGTCATAATCTATATGTTCTCTCGTAATTACTTTACCGGTCAACTTTTCTCTATTTTTAAGTAAATTCATGTCTTCTTCCTTATTCCTTATGTTCTTCCTCTACTGTGAGTTCAACTTTAGTATATCCTACTATATGAAATTTATAAATCCCCATATATAAGCTTTTTTGCTTATCATATGGGGATTTACTCTATCACTCTAATACATCTAACTTTTTTGCTACCCATTTGGTAGTACTTGCTTGTAAGAGCAGTGTTACTAAAATGGCCATAAATACTACAGCTGAAATCATGTCACTATCGGGTATATTCATAGAAACTACCATGCCTGACAAAGCCGCTGGAATAACACCGGTTTCTCTTACCCACATCATAAATAACAATTCATTTTTACGCCATTTTGCCACCCTGTCTGGTAAAGCACAAATTAAAACGGCTAATGGCCTTGCAATAAACATTAGCACAATAACGACTACAATTGCCCTAGGTGCATATTTAAGTAAAGATTGTATATCCACCTGTGAACCTAATACAAGGAAAATTGCCATTCTAGAAAGTGTTGCAATATTTTCTCTAAAATGTAATGCTGATACAAAGTGTTCTTCCGGAGACCATAGTCCAAATTTCCCCTTATTCCCAGAAATAAGCCCTGCAATAAAAACAGACATATAACCACTACCATATAAATGCTCAGCAATTTGGTAAGCAAATATAACTTCCAAAACAGAAATAATAGGTCCAAACTCTCTAAAAATACCATAAGATTTCTCAGCTGAAACAACCTCTGCAATGAGTCCTACACCTATACCTACTAATGCACCTACTACAACCATGATAATAAGCTGAAAAAGGCTTTTACTTAAAGTAAAGGAATTGGAGACAATAATAGAAGTTAAGGTTGTTACTAAAATAGCACCTACTGCATCATTAAAAGCTGATTCACTGATAACAGTCTGTTTTAACTTATTGACAATGGATACTTGTCCAAAAACGGGAATTAAACTAGCTGGATCTGTTGAGGCAATAATTGCACCTAATAATAAGCAAATATTAAATGGTATACCAAATACTAAGTATACTGCTACTGCTACCACTAACATCGAAATAACCACACCTATTGAGGCTAATAAACCTACAGTAAGTTTTACTTCCCCTAATACATTAAGTTTAATTTCTCGGCCACCTTCATATAAAATAAAAGCAGAGCCAAAGCTAATAATCATTTCATTAGCTACTGGAAAACTCGTTACATTAATTACATTTAAAAATATGGGCCCTGCTAATATACCTGCCAAAAGATAAATAACAACATCTGGAATTTTAACTTTTTGACTTAACCAGCCACCTAGAATACCTACAACGCCAATGGCTCCAAGCAATAATAAAAGTTCATTGGCACTAATCGTTACTATATCTGTCGCTTCCATTTGTTCACCTCACTAACTTATATTCTAGCTTTAACTTTTGCAGTTTGAGGTAAATCTATGCGTTAGTGCCTTTTACTTTTCACTATTTCCTCTAAAAACCTTCACCATTATTTGTATACATATAATGCCAACTAAAGCCCCTATACTATCTATGATAATATCACTTATTTGAGCACCTCTACCTTCCACATAGTACTGATGCCATTCATCTGTTATTGCATACATTGTACACAAAAAATATGAAATTATAGGAGATAATCCTTTCTTAATTGGCATTTGCCATAATACCATTAAAAGTAGCACGCCTAATACTGCATATATGGTCATATGGGCACCTTTTCTTATATAATATCCTGGTCTACTCAATAATTTTGTTTTTACTTCCAGGGGCAAAGGTATCTTAGGAACAACTTGGTTATAAGTTGTTATAAACTGATTACTAAGCGCCTTAGAAGCTGTTGATGTTTGTGCGGAAAAAGCAAAAATTAATAACATAATCATCAGTACACCTATTAAATACACTAATTTCTTATACCCCCTACCTTGCCACACTATTCCTTCCCCCCTTACACCTCTTATTTATCTTTTCTTCTTACATATATTATTTTGAAATATAATTAAGACTTCATTTTTACTTATATACCAGTATCCTATGCACATTAATAAGTATATAGTAGCTCCTATTACTATACATAGTATTAAATGTACTATACTCGTTATACCTATAGAACCTATATATTTAACAATAACACACATTATAATACCAGGAATTAAATATACTATATACCTTCTTAAATACTGCTTAATTGGTAATTTCTTTAGTATATATAATGTTTGAATAAGTGCTACACTTGCTTCTGCTATAATTGTTGCAATAACTGCACCTATAGCTCCCATCGACTTAATAAAAAGTATATTCAATATTAAATTTGAAACTGCACCTACAAACACAGAAACAATATAAGCTTTATCATGCTGCATAGGAATAAGATACTGGGTACGAATCACATTTGCCCATGATGTAAAAATTAATGTAATGCATAAAGCCTTTAATATAGGCACACATTGTAAAAAGCCACTACCGTAGTAGATTGGAATTAACTCATCTGCTACTGCAATAAGCCCAAAACACATAGCACTTGCCATACAGCCTACAAATTCCATAGATGAACTTATGTATGTTAAAATTTTATCTTGTTCACCTTTAGCATTTAACTTAGCCATTCTAGGTAGCATAGCTGTTCCTAATGCTGTAATCACCATAGATGGTACTGTTACAATCTTTGCTGCATTATCATAATATCCAACTTCTTCTACGCCGATGAAACTACCTAACATGATTTTATCCATCATCTTATATAAAGACACAGCTATAACTGGTATAAATAAAATAAGCATAGGCTTAATATTATTTTTCATCTCTTGCAAATTAGGCTTCACAAATTTTATTTGTCCTAAAGCTACACGCCACATAATGAGCTGACTAAGCAAATAACTAGTTGCCATAATTATAATATAAATCCATGTATCTGCTACATCTTTTACAAATATTATAATAAGCATTAATGTTAAACACTTAATCATTACATTTCTAATTGTTGTTATCTTAAATTGCTCTGTTCCAAAAAAGTACCAATTAATATCTAATCCACCAGATATAACATATATAAGCTGTAAAAATGAATAATACCTATATGCCTGATTAAAATAGCTTGCATATATAATATAAATTGCAATCACTATGATGGATATAGTTAGCTGCACCATATATATATTGATAAATATCTCATCTTTTTTTTCCTTAGTAGCACTGGCAATTGTTCTATTACCATAATTATTCACCCCTAGCATGCAAAATAATACAAAGTACTCTGCAATGGTA
The DNA here is from genome assembly GCA_045612745.1 of Cellulosilyticum sp. Taxonomy (GTDB): domain Bacteria; phylum Bacillota; class Clostridia; order Lachnospirales; family Cellulosilyticaceae; genus Cellulosilyticum. The sequence goes on from JAZKZQ010000163.1 coordinate 13,119, forward strand.
AATGTATATGTATAAATACCTAAACCTGATGCACCTATTACTCTAGCTAAATAAGGTGCTGTAATAAGCGGCATTAATAGGGTGAATATTTGATAGACTATATTATATGCAAAATTCTTCTTTACACTAGCCATAAACGTTCCCTTTATCTTTCTTTAGTTTATCTTCTCTGTTACTATAAATCACTAAAAGTAATGCTAATATCATATCAAACTTTAAAAATATTGTTTCACATATGCCTAATATAAAATATCCTATAATTGCAATTGCAGTACCATATGTATATTTATTAATTTTATGAAATATAATCTCCATAATAATTAAATACAATGTAAAAAATAATATGCCTTTAGTTAAAAGCATATGCATATAGGAATTATCGATTATCCCATACCTATCTAAATAACTACTTCCTACCAATGAAAGGCCATATTGCCTTAAATAACTATTATATAGTTTAGGCCTACCGCTCAGTATATTATTAAGCCAACTCACATTATAAAAACAAGTCATTAATAAAAACGAAACAGCCGTGCCAATAAGAGGCATAATCTTAATAATTTCATTAATAAGCCTGCTTTTTATTTGACAGTTTAGTCTTTTGCCTATAATCATTCCCAGCATACACATAGCAAGTACAACACTCGCAGATGTTCTTGATTTTGTATTCGTATATAAAACCATAGTTCCTACAATACATGCAAGGATATTCCATTTATAACGCTTTTCATTTACACTGGCAATCACAAGCATGACAATTGCAACCCATTTTAGCATGGCTTGATTAGGATGGGTAAACCCTAAACTCTTTCTAAATATATTCCCACCTACACCATCTATACTATGTCGCCATATCTCCCCATCATACTGACTATTAAATCCTATAAGTAAATATAATAAAACTATTACAAAAAAGAGTATAGCTGTCATCTTTAATGTGAGCCTTACATACGCCTCACAATCACATGTCTCTAATAAAATTAATAAGAGGACTATTAATCCTAGTGATATATAGCTACCTTCACCACTAACTAATATAATTAACCCATTCAAAAGAATTAATAAAAGGGCCCCACCTGATAGTTTTCTTTTTATCAAGATTAAAAAGGAAGTAGCTCCCATAATCAACCCTACTGTTAATACATTACACATTAAATATATCTTTGAACTCACAGATGTTGTTGAAGAAACAAAGGAGACTAACAATAATAATATTACGGTTATTCGAGGTAAGGAAAATATTTTTGCTTGATCTATTCTTATTTTCACTTAGTATATCCTATATTTTCTAATATTTTATCTGTGAGTTTATCCCAAGTAAAATGTGTTCTAATTGTTTCTTTAGCATTATTAGAAAATCGCTTCATCTTTTCCTCATCCTGAAGTAAACCGAGAATACTATCCCCCCACTTTTGTACATCAAATTCTTCCATAATCATCCCATTGCAATTGTGATTTATTAAAGTTAATGAGCCACCATTTTTACTACTTATAGTAGGGACACCAAAACACATTGCTTCAAGTAACACCATGCCAAATATTTCTAACTGGGATGGTAATAAAAATACTTTTGCTGATTCATAGATTATTTTTAACTGATCATTAGGTATAAATTTTACATGTTTAATACGATTTAGTATTTGTTCACTTTGCTCCTTCATATACCTCTTGACATATTTTTCTTTACCTTTTCCAACGATAACTAATTTAACTTCTTGATTAATACTTGCTACATAATTAAAGACTTTTAGTAAAAATGGGAAATTCTTTCTTTCATCTAGGCTTCCCACATATAATAAACAGGGATTGTCTTTCATGTACTGGACTACTTCCATTGTTTCTGCACTATAACTTACATCCTTCTCAAAGCGTTCTAAGTCTTGACCTACTCCTAAAGTAACTACATTACTATAACCCTTATGTTCCAAATAGTCTTTTGCTAGTATAGATTTAGTAAACTTATATTGTATTTGCTGATTAATTGCCTTAGTAAAAAGCTGATCATAAATAGGAGCCATCATTGGGATTTTAAATAAATTATAATACGGGCCACTATACAAAATCACATTTTTACTATATTTTGATAATAAATAAGTCATAATCTGACTATACTCTGTTGTAATGATTAAATCATACTGACTTAAAAATGCCTTGTCTAATAATTTTGGATAATATCCTGTTCTCAATAACTTATACCCTTTGCACATCAATAAATTAATCTTATGTCCTGCTATTTCTTCATAATATCTCAGTTCATCTTGATCACTAAAGTTGGCTAGATCACAGTCATATCCCTTACGACAAAAAGCTCTCGCCATACCTAAATTTTGGTCATTATAACTTGAAAAGTTTGCCTTATATGGTGCATTTCTAATTATTAATATCTTTTTGTTTCTCATCATTATTTCTTCCTCTACTTAACAAATGTTGATATAGTCTTGTAAAATAACGCATTAAAAACATTCCTACTTTATGCTTCAAACAATATTTCTTTTTAGGCCAATTTGAATAACACATTTTAAATGTCTGTATTGCCTTTGCTTCATACTCCCTGTCATTCCCTTTACCATATCTCCAGTAATTATCTAAAATTAGGGCTAATACTAAGGCATATTGTGTTTTTATGATTTTAACTTCTTTATTCATATACTGCTTCGTATAATAAGTCAACATTCTATCAAATGATATCATGCTACTCCAGCGCCTTCTATTAAATCCTGAAAACATACAACCTTCTTTATTTTGAAAATAATAATATAAGGGTGCATCAATATAAATGGCCTTATGACAATACTTAATATAGTCCCAATTAAATAAAGTATCTTCTGTAGCTGAAACTTGTTCATCAAACTGTATATGATACCTTTCGATAATATCCCTAGAAAATATCTTATTCCATACAAAACCCTGTATATTATCATTCAATATAATTGCTGAAAGTAAATCTTGCTGATTGATTGTCATAATATCTTTTACTTCAATTGCTTCTGGCTTATGTACTTCGTGACTATATACCATTTCATATTTAAATATCCCTAAATCAGCTGTATTTTCTTGCATTTTTTCAATAATCACTTTATAACAGTTGTGTGCAATAAAATCATCTGCATCTACAAAGGTTATATATTGCCCTGTAGCATAAGTTATCCCTATATTTCTTGCCTTTGATACACCTGAATTTTCGATTCTAACATATTTTACATTACTATTTTTTAAATACGCTTTACATACTTCTTCTGTCCTATCTTTAGAGCCATCATCAATGATAATTACTTCTACATCGATGTCCTCTTGCTTTAGAACTGATTCCAGACAAGTCTTAATATATTTTTCACCATTATAAACAGGTATAATAATAGATAATAATTTATTTTTCATTTTATATGCCTTCTCCAACACGGCCCTTTAATATTCGGGCTGGTATTCCTCCAATTACAACATCATTAGGGAATTCTCCTGCAACTACAGCATTAGCTGCAATCACACATCCATTTCCCACTCTAGCACCATCTAAAAATGTAACCCCTGCACCAATCCAACAGTTATCGCCTACCTCTATCCCCTTATGGTTTACCCCTTGATGACGAATAAGCTTATGGGGATCACCATAGTTATGATTTTCTGAGTGAAATCTAACATTTTGCCCACCTATAATATCATTACCAATTCGTATACCACCAGCAGCCCCAAAATAACATCCTGCTGCAAAAGAGGTATTATTTCCTATTTGAATGCCCAGGCCAATATGCTGTAAACTACCTGTACATTCTATAACACTATGACTTCCTAGGACTACATTATTACCTAACATGACACCTTCCCTTGAAAGTGCATCGATTTTACAGTTATTATGTAGTTTCACATTATGCCCCATATATAAATGCTTCATAGCATATAACTTTACACCTTTGCCTATAAATACCTTCGAAGTTTTTTT
>JAZKZQ010000164.1:0-5059 GCA_045612745.1 Cellulosilyticum sp.
CTTCCTCTATTTTATCTAATTCACTAGCCATATTATTAAATGATATCCCTAACTCTGCTATCTCATCTTTTCCTCTAATATCTATACGTTTATCAAATTGTCCACTGGCAATGGTCTTAGCTACTGCATTCATTTCTTTAAGGGGCTTGGTCATCTGTTTTGAAATAAAATAAATCCAAACAAATAAAAAGCTACCTATTAAACCTACAACTTGCAAAATAATATTACGTACTTCATCAATCGTTTGTAAAATAATAGGCATAGGCGTATGAATAAATAGTGCAAAATAAATTTCTTCATGTCCTTCTATAGGGTAACCTACTGTTAAAACAGGAGTTGAAAAATATTCTTTAAAACCATTTTCAATACGCACAATATTACCTTCAAATACTTTTTCAACATCCTGCTGATTAAATACATTTTGATATGCAGTAGGTACCACACCATCTTCAGAAAGCACTAAAACTGTTCCATCCCTTCTTACTAACCATGATGTAGCCTGCATATAACTTTCTAGCACTTCAATATGATAAAAAATTTTATCGACACCTTCTTCACGATAATTACTAAAATGCCCTAACTTGTAATATTCTTCTGCTAAACTCTTTGCTTGCTTAATCATCATATCTTGCGTATATTGTACAAAATATGAACGAAATGTATTTGTAAATGCAATAAATAATATAATAAGTGTTACTGTTAATATGCTGATATACACTGTAACTAAACGACTAAATAGGGATGAAAATTCAAGTTTATATTTTATTTTTCGAATTTGTAACCTACGCCCCAAACTGTTTTTATGTTCCATGTATGATCACCCTCAAATTTATCTCTTAATCGTTTAATGTGCACATCCACAGTTCGTGTATCACCCACAAAGTCATATCCCCAAATTTTATCTAAAAGCTGTTCTCTTGTAAATACTTGTTTTGGATGACTCGCTAAAAAGTATAAAACCTCCAATTCTTTTGGTGGCAATTCTACAAGACTGCCTTCATAAGTTACTGAATAGTTATCTTTATCAATGATCAAATTATCTAAAACTATTCGATTTTTAGTTTCAGCTACCTCAGTTAGCATAATATTGCGTCTAAGTACTGCTTTCACACGTGCTATTAGCTCTTTAGGATCAAATGGCTTAACCATATAATCATCTGCTCCTAACTCTAATCCTAACACCTTATCAAAAACTTCACCTTTCGCAGTGAGCATAATAATTGGGGTACGACTTTTCTTTCTGATTTCTTTACATACATCATAACCATCTAGTTCTGGTAACATCACATCCAAAAGAACCAAATCTGGTCCATATTCTTCAAATGCTGCAAGTGCTGCACGTCCGCTATGAACCTCCTGTGTTTGATAGCCTTCCTTATTGAGATATAAGGAAATAAGTTCGGAAATATTGGTGTCATCATCTATTATAAGTATCTTAAGCATATCTATTCCTCTCTCTTTTCTCTATTCCTTTGATTCTTTTACCACCTAGTATATCTTTTTCATGTTGTATTGATATAAACGTTACTATTTAAGTGTTACTACTGTTACCCCCATTTCACCTTCCCCAAAAGTACCTGGTCTTTGGGTAACCACATGTGGGTGACGACGTAGCATTTGCATAATACCTGCACGAAGTGCACCTGTTCCTTTTCCATGAATAATGGTAACTTGTTTTAAACCAGATAAATATGCATCATCTAAGTATTTATCTACAATCGGATTTGCTTCATCTACCATCATACCGCGTACATCAATTTCTGTAGATATCGTACTTGTTTTGCTTATACCATAGCTTACCCCACTTGTATTTGATTTAACACGATTTTTTTTCTTAGGTGCTTCTTCTGCTACTTCTTCCACACGAATTAAATCGCTTAGGCTTACTTTCATTGGCATAATACCCATGCGTACTTCTACTTTACCATTATTGTCAACCGCCTTTGTTACAATACCTTTTTGCATAAGAGAAGCTACCATTACCTCTTCACCTACTGTTACACTGGTAAGTTTTTTAGGTGCATTACGATGACTACCTGTTATTTTACTCATACGTTTCTTTTGACTCTCTACAGTAGAAGTCATTTTTTGTTTAGCTTCTTGAAGACTACGTTCATCAATAATAACTTTTGCATCTCTCGCTGCAGCACGTACCTCTTTAAGTGTTTGATCTGCTTCTATTTCAGCAGCTTTAAGCATTTCCTTCGCTTTTGCCTCAGCACGCTCTAAAATTCTTTTCTTTGCTTTATCAATTTTTTTGCGTTCATTTTGTATTTCTTCTTTTAAGCGTTCGGCTTCACTACGGTAAGCTTTTGCACGCTCACTTTCAATTTCTGCCATACGTTTACTTTGTTCAAGATCTACTAAAATATCTTCCATTTTTACATTTTCTTTTTGAAGGAAGTCTTTAGCATCATTAATAAGATGTTCTGGTAAACCTAACTTTGTAGAAATGGCAAAAGCATTACTTTTTCCAGGTACACCAATTAATAATTTATAAGTTGGACTTAATGTTTCTACATTGAATTCTGCACTGGCATTTTCTACTCCCTCTGTAGATAATGCATAAAATTTTAATTCACTATAGTGTGTTGTGGCTACTGTACGGATTTGCTGCTTTCTAAGATGTTCTAAGATAGACATAGCAAGTGCAGCCCCTTCAATTGGATCTGTTCCTGACCCCACCTCATCCAATAGTACAAGGGAGTTAAGTGACATATCTTTTAAAATCTCTACAATATTTGTCATATGAGAAGAGAATGTACTTAAGCTTTGTTCAATACTTTGTTCATCTCCTAAATCTGCATAAATACCATCAAATACAGCTATTTCACTTTCTTCAGCCGCTGGAATTTGAAGCCCGATGGCAGCCATTAGTGTAAAGAGCCCTATTGTTTTTAATGTAACCGTTTTACCACCTGTATTAGGCCCTGTAATCAGTAAACTTGTAAACTCTTTTCCTACATATACATCGATTGGTACAACAGTTTCTCTATTTAAAAGTGGATGCCTTGCTTTCTTAAGATGAATATATCCTTTACTATTTAATTTAGGCTGGCGACAATCATACTTTAATGAAAACTCACTACGGGCAAAAATCGCATCCAATTTAATTAAGTAATCATAATTTACACCCATTTCTAATGTAATTGGTGCAACTTGATTGGTTAAATCAATAAGTAGTTTTTCAATTTCTTCTTGCTCTTTATTCTCTAAAGTTTTAATTTCATTACCTAATTCTACAACAGGTATTGGTTCAATGAAAACTGTGGCACCTGTAGCAGACTGATCATGTACAATTCCTTTAAATTGACCTTTATACTCTACCTTTACAGGAATACAATAACGGTCACGACGCATGGTAATAACAGGATCTTGAATCATATCCTGATAATGTGAAGTATGAAGTATATTTTGAAGTGATTCTTTGATTCTTACACTTAAGTTTTTAATTTGTCTACGAATCTGGAATAATTCTGGTGTCGCATCATCTGCAAATTGATCTGGTGCTAAAATACAACGACTAATTTCTCGTTCTAAGTTAGTATAAGGTGTAAGCATTTCAAATTTTTCACCTAATACCTCATAATTTTGTCCTGTTGCGGTAGCATCCTGATAATAATTTTTAGCCTGTCTTGTCATACGCATTGTATCTCTTACAGCTAAAAGTTCACCACTCCCCAAGATTGCCCCCATTTCAACACGTTTTAAAATAGGCCTCATTTCATGAAGATTTGCAAGTGGCAATTTCCCCTGCTTGATGCTCATCATAATTGCCTCAGCAGTTTCATTTTGAAGCTTTCTTACAACGTCTAAATCAGATGAAGGTACCATTTTATGTGTTAAATTTTTACCTCCTTCTGTAACTGCATGTGCTTTTACAAGTTCTATGACTTTATGAAATTCTAATTTATAGAGTGTCTTTGCATTCATTTTATAACCTCTTATTTTGTATTTAACGTTATTTTCTATTATGACATAATTTATCTACTTTGCAAATATAAAAAAACATGGGGCTATTCATATAGCCCCGTGTTTTCACTTGGTTTAACTATTGATAATACGGCTACTTGTTACATAGTTACGTGTATAGTAAGGACTATCTAATCGGCTTAGCATGACCCCATTAGTCCCATCTGCATGTAAGAACGTATTATTCCCTACATAAATCCCTACATGGGATATATTACCCATATTCTTACCTGTTGTATCAAAAAAGACAAGATCTCCAGGTCTTAGCTCTTCCTTATCAACAATCTTACCATCTCTTACTTGTGTAGCCGCCAATCTTGTGATATTAATATCAAAGGTTTCATATACTTCTTTCGTTAATCCAGAACAATCTACACCTTTTTTAAGATCATTGCCTCCCCATACATAGGGTGTCCCGATGAACTGCTTACCATACTCTACAATCTCTTCACCTAACACTTTACTATAGGGGATATATTCATCCCGAACTGCTTGTACACTACTTTTAGCAACCCATCCAGTTTTACCTTTTAAGTTTACTTTATACCATGCATTATTCTGTCCTATAATATGAATCCGTGTACCTTTTATACTCCCTAAAATATCTGCATATTGATCAGGATAACTTCTTATGTTCACAGTTGCATCACACAGTGATGCAGCAATCCCTGTATACTCTGGGAATATTGATTTTTGCTCTGTAGTTTGTGCATAAAGCGTTGTACTTGTTAAAAGAGCTAGTCCTAGTACTACAATCCGCTTCACTAACGATTTCATAATTTCCTCCTAAAAATTAAAACTTCAATTGCAATTATTGCGCAATATTCGCTTTTTTATACATCTTTAGAAAAAAATCTCTTGTTCATTCTACCAATGATAGTGATGTAATTCACCTTGTGTTTTCAAATGTTCAAAGTTATGTTGTCTTAAAGCCTCATAAAGTACAATTGAGACAGAATTTGACAAATTTAGTGAACGTGCTTCTGAAATCATTGGAATACGAATGCATGTCTCTTTACTCTCTAATAAAATTTCTTCTGGAATACCTGCTGACTCTCTACCAAACATGATATACGCATCTTCCTCA
>JAZKZQ010000165.1:0-7193 GCA_045612745.1 Cellulosilyticum sp.
ATTGAAAATATAAATTTTTTAATGTATTATATAGACAAATATTAAGGGGAATAAGTTGCATTATAGGTTCTTTTTTTCCTTAATATAAAAACGTTTCTGGTAACGTTTCTAAAAAATAAGGGGGGATTGTAAAGATGGATATAAGAAAGAAAAAGTGGCTCACTTGTTTTGTTGCATTCTGCATGGCTTTAAGTGTCTTAACTGGTTTAGGTCCTACTGGTTTTTTCCTTCAAGCCGCATCTAGTGCAGATAAGCCGGTGGTTTCAGAACAGGGGGTAAATTTTAGTTTTACCACACCCGATGCTTATGCAGCCGATTTAGCAAAAGACTTTTTACCAGTAGTTAAAAATGATGATGGCACCATTACTTTCAATGTGATGTATGATGGTGACACACTTTACTATGTGGGTGATTTAACAGATTGGGCAAGCAATCAAAAAGCAATGACTAAGAAAGATGGTTATTTTACATATACTACGGAAAATCCTGTTGCACCAGGTGCTTATAAATATAAGTTTAAACCTAATGCAGGCGATGATTGGAGTGGTGATTTTAATGCAGATGGCATTATAGGTGGTGACAATTCAAAAGTTGTTGTAGGTGGTATTGTAGCTCAACCTGTCACAGCAGAAGTAGGAAAAGATTGTGAACTCGGTAAAACAGTAACAATTTACAAAGAAGATGGGATAACTTATACAGCAGATGCAACTTATGAATTAGCTGATGGTGTAGAAAATGTCACTTTAAATGAAAATGTTCTTAATGTATCATCAGCATTTACTGGAAATAGTTTTAATGTAAATGTGACAGCTGATGGTCAAACAAGTACAATAGTTGTAACTGTTGTAAGTGAAGTATACACTTATAAAATTAATTATCTAAGACCTGATGCAGATTATACAGATTGGAACTTATGGCTCTGGGAAGATAGTAAGGCAGGTGATACATATACCTTTAATAAAGGACTTCAAGATGGTTATATGCAGTGTTGCTATGAAACTCAGGCAAAAGAAATTTTACTCCTTGTAAAAAAGGGGGACTGGGTTGAAAAAGATATTTCTGATAATCGCAAAATTACAATGCCAAAGGACAAGAAAGAAGTAGAAGTATGGCTTGTAAAAGGTGATAAAAATGTTTACTATAGTAAGCCAGACCTTTCAGCAACAGTAAGAACTGCGTTTATGGATAGTACAAAAGAGGTTTTAGTCAATTTATCAGCAAAACCTGAAGCAATTAGTGATTTTGTATTAAGAGATAACGCAGGCAATACAATTGCAACAAAAGCAACTAAGCTTACAGACACACGTCTTAAATTAACGATTACAGATGGCACAGCTATTGATGCCCGTCAAATCTATACAGTAGAAAGTCCTACATATAAAGCAGCTCCTGTGACAATGCGTGGCATATTAGATGATAGTCAGTATTATTATGAAGGTGATGATTTAGGATTAACCTATAGTGCATCACAAAGTACTTTTAAAGTATGGGCACCTACAGCAATTGAAGTAAAAGTTTCTCTGTATGATACAGTAGATCAATTTGCTGGTACAGAAACTGCTATGACACGCCAAGATAATGGGGTATGGCACTTAACTTTAGATGGTAACTTAGCAGGTAAATATTATTATTATGTGATTTCTTTTGCAGATGGTAAAACAAATTATGTGGTAGACCCATATGCAAAAGCTGTTTCAGTAAATGGTGGTAAAACAGCTATTGTGGATTTAGATACAACTAATCCAGACGGATTTGACCCAGAAGCTGGTCCTAGATATGCAAATGCTACAGATGCTATTGTATATGAACTTCATGTAAGAGATATGTCTAGCCAAACAGGTAATGATTTTGAACATGAAGGAAAATATCTTGCTTTTACAGAAAAAGGACTTAAAACAGCAGATGGTAATCCTATAGGTATTGATCATCTTAAATCATTAGGTATTACTCATGTACAATTCCAACCAATGTATGATTATGGTACAGTAGATGAAGTCAAACTAGATAGCTATAACTGGGGTTATGACCCACAAAACTTTAATGTACCAGAAGGTTCTTATGCAACCAATCCAGCTGACCCAGCTTGTCGTATTACAGAAGCAAAAGAAATGATCAAGGCGCTTCATGATGAAGGTATTGGTGTCATTATGGACGTGGTATATAACCATACTCATACACTTGAAACAGGACCTTTTGAAAAGGTTGTGCCAGGGTACTATTACCGTACAGATGATAATGGTGAGCCTACAAATGGTTCAGGTTGTGGTAATGAAATAGCTTCTGAAAGACCTATGGTACGTAAGTACATTAAGGATTCTGCAAAATATTGGGCTACAGAATATGGTATAGATGGTTTCCGTTTTGACTTAATGGGTCTTATTGATACAGAAACAATAAAACAAGTAACTAAAGAATTACAAGAAGAAGTAAATCCTAATATCATTATTTATGGCGAGCCATGGACAGGTGGTAGCAGTGGTTTAGCTTCTGAAGCACAAACATTAAAAGGTTCACAAAAAGGAACTGACTTTGGGGTATATAATGATAATATTAGATCTGCTATAAAAGGTGACAGTGATAATGCAGGTAAAGGTTTTGCTACAGGTAGTACAGGTCAAGAAAAGGACATTGTAGAAGGCGTACAAGGTGCAATCAATACGTTTGCAACAAACCCTACTGAGGTAGTAACTTATATAACAGCTCATGATGACTTAAATTTATGGGATAAAGTTTTAAAAACTATGGATTTAGATGCAACAACTCCTTATGCACATCTTGATATGGACAATCTGTTGGCAAATGAATCTGTTAAACGTAGCTTACTTGCAAATGGTATCGTTTTTACATCTCAAGGTATTTCTTTCATGCATGCCGGTGAAGAAATACTCCGTACAAAATTTGGGGAGCATAACAGCTATAAGAGTCCAGACGATATTAATATGATACGTTGGGAAAATAGAGATAAATTTGCACCTGTATTTGACTATTACCAAGGTCTAATGGCTCTTAGAAAAGCCCATCCAGCATTTAGAATGACTACAGGTAGTGATGTAAAGAATCATTTTGAAGCTTATGTACAGGCAGATAATGTAGTAGCATTCACTTTAAAAGATTATGCAAACGGTGATAGCTGGAAGAACATTGCAGTAATTTATAATGCTAATAAAGAAGAAAAGACAGTTAGCTTGCCACATGCAGCAAACTGGAATATTGTAGTAAATAGTACAAAAGCAGGTACAAAGGTTTTAGAAACATTAGAAAATGCTGCTACTGTAAAAGTTGCACCACTTTCTATGATGGTAATTTATGATGAAGCTTCAGATTATACAGCAACACCTACAACTATTGAGCTTGGTGATGACAGTATTGGTATGGCTGCAAATAGTAGCAAACTTTTAAAAGTAACAGTTAAAGATCAAAATGGTGCCATCATGGCAAATCAAGCAGTAAACTTTACTTCAAGTAATGAAGATGTAGTAAGCATTTCAGCAAATGGTAAGCTTACTGCAAAAGCTATAGGTAATGCAGAAATTACTGCAACATGTGGCGATGCAAAAGCTACACTTAAAGTAGAGGTTGTTGAAAAACTTATACCAAGTGAAATTAAAATCACAGGTAGTAAAGCATATGTTTACGAATCAAAAACCCTTCAACTAAGTGCACTTGTTTATGACAAATTTAACAAGGAAATGTTAGATGCAAAAGTAAACTGGACATCTAGTGTACCAGCCATTGCTTCAGTGGATGCATATGGTAAGGTAACGGGCCTTTCTGAAGGTCATGCAACGATTAAAGCTACAGCTGGTGATGTATCAGCGACTTATGTAGTATATGTTAAACCTTATGAAACAAGATACATTATTGTAGAATACATCAGACCAGATGGTGATTATACAGATTGGAATTTATGGGCTTGGAGCACAGGGGTTAACGATGGTCAAGCAGACTTTACACCAGTTAAAGATGGCAAAGCACTTGCTTATATTGAAATTGGCCCTGATACACAAAGTGTAGGTTTCCTTGTACGTAAAGGCACAGATTGGGAAACATGTAAACAAGATATAGATTCAGACCGTTATATTTATACAGATGTGGATCAAACGATTACTAAAGCAAGAATTTATGCGATGGAACGAAACATCGAAACATTAGCATCAGCTACAGCACCTATCATTAATCCAGAAGAAGATAGTATCATATTCTACTATCGCGATAATGAATTATTTAAGTCTGGTACCATGGATACAATTCAAAAAGTACAAATTGAAATTAATGATAAGTTATATGATATGACTTATGATAGTGCAAATGAAAGATTTGTATATGTGTATAAGGGACTAGAAGTTGGTAACTATCATTACTGTTATCATGTGACAAATGCAGATGGTAGCACAAGCATTATCTTAGATGCAAACAATCCAACTATAGAAAATAGCAAATCACTTGTTATTTATAAAAAGTATGATTTAACAGTTACACCTAACGTAGCACCAAGTAGCTTTAACTACCGCACAAGTAGCAAGTTAGATATTACAATAACATCTAAAGAAGATGTGACAATTAAGAAAATTGTTGCAGACCTATCTGCTTTAGGTGGAGGTAGTGCAGTAAGCATTGATCCTACACTAAAATCCATTGCACTTTCAGTAAATGATACAGTAACTGCTGGTGTTAAAGAACTTCCTATTAAAGTGTATGATACTTATGGTAATATTTATAAAGCAGTCGCTCAAGTAAACGTTGAAACAGTGACAAGTACAGAAGATTTTGATTGGGATGAAGCAGTTATTTACTTTATGCTTACAGACCGTTTCAATAATGGTGATACAAGTAATGATGATCCAGTAGGTGCTGGTTATGATAAAACTGTATCAGGTAGTTACCATGGTGGAGACTTTAAAGGTATTACTGCTAAATTAGATTACTTGAAAGATTTAGGTATTAATACAATTTGGATTTCACCTATTGTTGAACAAGTTGCACATGACATAGGCGGCAATAATGGTGAATGCTATTATGCTTATCATGGTTATTGGGCAAAAGACTTTGAAAAACTTAATCCTCATTTTGGTTCTTTAGAAGATCTTAAAGAACTTATTGATACAGCCCATGATAAAGGCATTAAGATTATGGTAGACGTGGTTATTAACCATGCCGGCTATGGTATGAAAAAAGGTGAAACAAGTACTAAGGCTAACTTCCCAAGTTTAGTAGATCAATTGAAATATGATGGAATGTTTAGAACAGGTAATAGTACAGATACTGTATATGGTGAGATTTCAGGTTTACCAGATTTTATAACAGAAGATCCAGCAGTACGTAATACTGTTTTAAACTGGCAAACAGCATGGATTGAAAAATGTACAACTGACAAAGGCAATACAATTGACTTCTTTAGAATTGATACAGCAAAACACGTTGACAAAGTAACACTACAAGCACTTAAACTTGCTGCAACTGAGGTAAAACCAGATTTCAAATATATCTTAGAAGCTTGGTATTCTGGCAGTGAGTTAGATGCTTATTTAAATAATGGGTTTGCAGATGGTGTTTTAAACTTTGACTTTAAAGAGATTGCAAAAAGCTTTGTAAACGGTGACTTAGAAAAAGCTGAAGCAAGTTTAGAAGCATTAAATAATAAAGTAAGTAGTAGTGCAACTTATGGTAATTTCTTAGGTAGCCATGATGAAGATGGTTTCTTATATGTTATAGGAAAAGACAATGTAGGTGGTCTTAAAAATGCTATTACATTACAGGCTACTTCGAAAGGTCAACCAGTAATTTACTATGGTGAAGAACTTGGTTTAAGTGGTGCTAATAACTATCCAATATATGATAATCGTTACGATATGGATTGGAAATTAGTCACAGCTGAAAATGATATTTTAACACATTATCAAAAAGTCTTAAATATACGTCAAGATTACTCTAAGGTATTTGCAAAAGGTAGTCGTGAACAGATTGCAGGCAGTAACGAAGTAGGCTTTATGGCCTTTACAAGAGCTTATGAAAAAGAAGCTGTGGTAGTAGCCATTAATCAAGCAGATAGTCAAGAAGTGACACTTAAAGTGCCATTTAAATTAGGTAGCGAAGTAACTGATGCCTATAGTGGACACACTTATACAGTAAGTAATGACAGTATGGTAACTGTTCAATTACCAGCAGCTAAAGATGGTGGTACAGTTATTTTAACAGGTCAAATCAACGAGAGCACAGGCGGATCAACAGGCGGCTTAACAGGCGGATCAACAGGCGGATCAACAGGCGGATCAACAAGCGGTTCAACTGGCAGTTCATCAAGTAGTTCATCAGGTGGAAGTGGTAAACAGAAACCTTCAGAAGAAGTGAAACAACCAGTTATTAAACTAGAAAATGGCTATACACAAATTGGTAAAGCACAAATTGTAGAAGTTACAAAAGAACCAAAACCAGTAGTAATTACATTAACCAAAGAACAACGTGCACAAATCAGCGACATTAGAAAAGTAGCTGCATATTATGTAGATGCTTCTGGTAATATCACATATGTAGGTGGTAAATTAAAAGACGATACAATTAATTTTGTGGCAACTCAATCTGGTACATATGTACTAATGGTATACGAGAAGGAGTTTGCGGACATTTCTGACAAACATTGGGCAAAAGATTATATTTCTATCCTTGCATCAAGGCATATATTACAAGGTAAAACAGATACAATGTTTGATGGCACATCATCTATTACAAGAGCTGAATTTGCAGCTATGCTAGGTAGAGCATTAGGTTTAAAAGCTGATTCAAATGTGGTGAGCATTTTCAAAGATGTGAAAGCAAATAGTTGGTATGCAGACTATGTGAATAAACTTCAAGCATTAGGTTTAATCAAAGGGTATAGTGACCAAAATTTTAGACCAAATCAAGAAATAACACGTCAAGAAATGGCTGTACTCATTGTAAGAGCTTATAACTATATGAAAAATGAAAGCTTAAGTAGTACATTTGCACTTAAATTTAAAGATAAAGCAGAGATTGCATCATGGGCAATAAAAGATGTAGAAGTAGCGAGCAAATTAGAAATTATTAATGGTACATCAGATAATAATTTCTTACCAAATAAAACAGCAACGCGTGCAGAAACAGCTAAAATGCTCTTTAAATTACTTGAAATAACAGAATAATAAAAAAGTAGCTACCATTAGCTGATTAAAATCAAC
>JAZKZQ010000166.1:0-18574 GCA_045612745.1 Cellulosilyticum sp.
GTCCATCCTTTCATTTCTATCATCTCCTCTGATATTTTCATAATTATTTTATCAGAAGAGAACAGTAAGTTGTAAAAAGTTGTATAATATTCTCCGTTTTTGTTTACCGAAATCTCTCCGTTTTATTTTACCATTAACAACTATTCTCTCCTTCATTTTGACACTATGTTTTGACACTCCATTTAATACAAAAAAGCGTCTATAATGTCTCTCTATTAAACATTATAAACGCACTAAATATCATTAGGCTGATAAGCCGATGAAGTAGTTACATTACTCCTACTATTTATCACTTTATTTTGATTACTACTATTACATCTACTCATAGAAATCCCAGTACATATCATACCTAAAATAATACACATTCCCCATATTCCAGCTATTACCCATTTGTATTCTTTTAGCTTCTTCTTTTTCTTATTAATGACCTCATCACTCTTAAAAGCCTCTTGAATATCTCTGTCATCAAGTATTCCTATATAATTATCTTTTAACTGATCATATCCTTCTTCCAACTCAGCTTGCATAATATTAACTTCATAAATACTAACTCCCATATATATAAGTGATCCAATTAGTACTAACATAATAATTTGCAGAACCTGCATCGTAAATATATTTTCTATATTACCTGATAATAATTGTGTTAACAAAACAGATAGTAAAAATGTTAAGAATGCAACAAAACTATTTTTTAACCTACTAATTAATGTAACTGCTATTTCACCAATATTATTACTTAGCCCTATTACATACTCTGATAGCTTACTTTTTAGTTCTAAATACTGTGTCACATTATCCCTCTGATATAAATTGAAATTGGATTGTATAGATGCAAATGTCTTTTCATCTATATCTATAAAATCACAGTATTTACAATGTAGACTCATTAAATTTCTAGCTATAATAGCCTTATCTACTGGATTTCCTCCTGTATATATCCAATTATATATTTTATAAAATTCATGATTAATCTTTATATTGCTTTCTTGTAGCAAGTTATACTTAAAATCCATGTTTCTTTGGCCCACCATTTGTAAATATAATATTCCTGCTTCAATATGTGCTGAATTAGAAATATAAGCCATAGATAAAATAACTTCTATTTTGTTAAATATGTCCTTTAGTGGATTGTTTTCGAAAGTAGATACTATATAAAAATCATCTGGTAGTAAATTATACTCTGTCTTATTATAAAAATATGATGCCAATTTACAATTATTTAGTTTCTCATCTCTATCACTTTCTATAGTTGTTACTGTCTCTGTTCTTTTTTTAAACACAAGCGTTTTTGTTGAAAATACCTGTTGGAAATCATCTATTTCAAACACTAAATATTTTTGACCTAATAATAACTTGTTAAAAGAGTCCATCACTTCAATAATATTTTTACTCATTATTTCATCAACAAAACTTTTAAAATTGTATATAGATACAGAGCCCTCCTCTATGCTCTTCTTTATCTCTATATGAATCTTTATATTTTCATCTTCGTCAATATCACTCTTATACTCTTTAAAGCCATTATCTTGAGTTAAATTTCTATCTCTAAGAGTATATGGAATATCTATCTCATTAGTAATAATAACAGTAATTTCATCTCTTTTAGGAAATTCATTAAGGCTATTTTCAAGTACTTGACAACTCTGTAGACATTTTCCTTTACATTCAAACTGTATATCTACCACTCTTGTTCTTTCAGATATTTGTACACTACTTGCATCAACCAGTGCTAGTAAATCATCTATGAGTCCCACTCATATCCCCCCTTCTTTAATTCATTTATTACTCTCTCCTTTTAAATGTCCTATATGTATTATTATCTGTGGTTTTTATCTGTATAAAACGTTCTCCATCCTCGTCTTCAAAAGACTGTATAGTATCTTCGATTTGATCCATATACCCATTTATCTTTAACTCTATTGATTCTGTAACCTTATATAATTTTTTTACCCGTGCCTTTACCTGACTCGGAATACATGTAAACTGACAATCAAACTTTTTCTTCTCAGGTAGTTCACATAATTTATCAATCGTTTTTTCTAATTGCTCATGAGAAAGTTCTATAGGTTCATATTCTCTAAAAATATCGTCTATCATTCTAGGATATTCTAGTATCCCTCCACGCCTCATATATCCTATTACATAGTTACTAAGATGCAAATAATCGCTTGGTGCAGATGGCTTTACCATTTTTACTAATGTAGCTTCAACACTTTTATGTACTAATCCTGTATTCACTTCATCTGTATGCATTTCATCAATTTCAAGAAATTCATCACACCAATAGCTTGCTGCACTATTAAGATAAACCTTTATAGTATCTATCTGTATGCCTTCATCATCTTGTTTAACACACTCAATTAATGTAGACTTCCACTCTTTTTGTAAATCACTGGAAAACCCAGCTCTAAAATTCAATTCTATATCATCTATAAAATTAGTGTTATTTACTTTAGATAACATAAAAATATATTTGTCCTCTTCTTCATCCTTTAGACATACTGCTAATAAGCTCCCTTTTCTAATTCTCGTGCCTAGCCTATCAATTAAGGCTTGTCTGTCTATTTCTGAACGCAAAAGTCTTCTAGCTATGTTTTCTATTTTTGTACTCATATATTGATCTCGACTATTTTCTAGTTGTTCTCCATTAGTATCTTCTAATTCCCAGCTATATATGCTATTCATAATTTCTGTAGTAATCCCTATTACTTCTGTATCATCTGAACGAGTTTTAAATAATCTTGTAGCTTGATTGTTTGTTACAAAAGATACTAATTCTAAAATATATCTATTCATGTCACTTGTTATTTGGCGTGGAATTATTTCATTTTGCTCATAACCAATTTGATAAAAATAACTATATAAAATATGCATATATGACTTTATCTCCTAATTAATCTTTATTTTCTTTATTTTTAATTATATATTTTATTGATTATAAATAAAATATATTTTTTTATTTTCATTCCAACTAATTGTGTATATTTATTTATATATTATTAATTATCAAAATTTTAATATCATCCCCCTACCTACTCTGCAAAATAAAACTAATATTTTTCATATACATTAAGTATTCTACTTGCTACTCCCTACAGTCGTTTCAAGTATTTTGCTGTCAATTTCCTCGCAATGCTTCATCATTGCCATCAAGATTCTCTATAATCTTATATTTATATATTATACGATTTTAACTTTACGATTTTTCATTGACTATCATATATTCTGTAAGTACCTTATTAAGGGGAGATAGAATAAGTATATATCCCGATTTTCTATTCTTAGTTACTTGTAATGAAATTAAATCATTATCTAAGTCTACATCTTTCATTTTGATATTCCTTAGTTCTCTTGCCCTTACACCTGTTCCTAATAAAAAATTAATGATTACCTAATTTCTATACTCAGCAGCTTTTAAATAATCCTCATATAATTATTGATAGCCTTTATCAATTTGTTTAGAAATAGTTAATTTATGTTTACTCATATTAAACTCCTTTCACGTAAGAAATAGTGGCTACGAAACACCCATTTTCTTTCCGTTCTGTGACTCACAGTGCGTAAAGAGTAATTTGACGAAACCCATGTCATATTACTCTTTACACGGGCCCCGCCCTATAAAAAATAGAAGGTGTTGACTACCTTATGAGAGCGAGCTCCCATAAGTTAGTCAACACCTTCTATTTTTTGCACTGCTACAAGCTTCGTGATTATTCAAACTCAATTGTTGCTGGTGGTTTTCCTGTACAATCGTACATTACACGGTTAACCCCTTTAACTTCATTGACGATTCTAGTTGTCACTTTTCCAAGTACTTCCCATGGCAGGTCAGCTGATTCTGCTGTCATGAAGTCACTTGTTGTTACGGCACGAAGTGCTACTGCGTAGTCATATGTTCTTTCGTCTCCCATTACGCCTACTGAACGCATGTTAGTAAGAGCTGCGAAGTATTGGCCTAAGTTTTTGTCTACGCCTGCTTTGGCGATTTCTTCTCTGTAGATGTAGTCGGCGTCTTGTACGATACGTACTTTTTCTGCCGTTACTTCACCAATGATACGGATACCAAGACCTGGTCCTGGGAATGGTTGTCTAAATACTAGGTATTCTGGGATACCAAGTTCAAGTCCTGCTTTACGTACTTCATCTTTGAAGAGAAGTCTGAGTGGTTCAACGATTTCTTTAAAATCTACACAGTCTGGAAGTCCACCTACATTGTGGTGAGACTTAATAACTGCTGATTTACCAAGTCCACTTTCGATAACGTCTGGGTAGATTGTACCTTGTACTAAGTAATCTACAGCACCGATTTTTTGTGCTTCTTCTTCAAATACACGGATGAATTCTTCACCGATGATTTTTCTTTTAGCTTCTGGTTCTTCTACACCTTTTAATTTTTCATAGAATCTTTCTTGTGCATTGACACGAATGAAGTTAAGGTCATAATGTCCTTCTGGTCCGAATACTGCTTCTACTTCGTCCCCTTCATTTTTTCTAAGTAAACCGTGGTCTACGAATACACATGTTAGTTGTTTTCCGATTGCTTTAGAAAGAAGTACTGCTGCTACTGATGAGTCTACCCCACCTGATAATGCACATAATACTTTTCCGTCACCAATTTTTTCACGAAGTGATGTGATTGTTGACTCTACGAATGAATCCATTCTCCAGTCCCCTTCACATTCACAAATATTTTTAACGAAGTTTGAAAGCATTGTCATACCTTCTTGGGTATGCATAACTTCTGGGTGGAACTGTACAGCATAAATGCCTTTCTCAGCAT
Organism: Cellulosilyticum sp.; assembly: GCA_045612745.1. Classification (GTDB taxonomy): domain Bacteria; phylum Bacillota; class Clostridia; order Lachnospirales; family Cellulosilyticaceae; genus Cellulosilyticum. The sequence continues at coordinate 4,784 of JAZKZQ010000166.1, forward strand.
TCTCCATAGCAGCTACTGGACATACTGGTGTATGTGCTGTGACTTTAAATTCTGCTGGTGCCTCTGAAATATAATCTGTATGACTCATCCAACAAATTGTAGATGGTGATACACCTTCAAATAATTTAGATGTTGTATCTACATTTACTTCTGTCTTACCATATTCACTTACAGGAGCTGTTTCAACCTTCCCACCTAAAAGGTGTGCTGTAAGCTGGGAACCATAACAAATTCCAAGTACAGGAATACCTAATTCGAAAATCTCTTTACCACAAACTGGTGAATCTTCTGCATATACACTATTAGGACCACCTGTAAAAATAATCCCTTTAGGATTCATTTCTTTGATCTTTTCAAGACTAGTATTATAAGGATGTACCTCACAATACACATTATTCTCTCTTACACGTCTTGCAATTAATTGGTTATACTGACCACCAAAATCCAGAACTATTACCAGTTCATGCTTCATGCTTTATTCCTCCTTAAAATTACCCAAGTTAAACCTCATCTACTAAGAGCCATTCCTCTCATAGTTGTGTTTAACTCACTGATTCCTCAGTTTTTATATTTCTACTATATTACACTATTTTCATACTTTTTTCTATATATATTCATTAATTCGTTACTTTTTCCTACTTCTTTTTAACTATCATGTAGTCATTATCTAGGAAGTAGGGATTTTGAGGGCTTATATCCGTAGCACTTATTGTGAAGTGAGGTTTACGACCTCTTAGTCAACATTTTTAATGGCTTTTAGCTGTGCTACTTTTTTCTCTCTGCACCTCGTTTTAACTATCGCGTAGTCATTATCTAGGAAGTAGGGATTTGGAGGGCTTATATCCGTAGCACTTATTGTGAAGTGAGGTTTACGACCTCTTAGTGAACATTTTTAATGGCTTTTAGCTATGCTGTCTGAGTGAAACGCAGTGTAGCGAGTTCACAGCGTTCATTAAAAATGTGAGCTTAGAGATCGTTAACCTTACAGAGCTTAAATGCGTAGGATACAAGCCCTCCAAATCCCGGCCCTTTCCTAGTAATCTACACTATAGTTCGGTGCTTCTTTTGTAATTTGAATATCGTGTGGATGACTTTCTTTAAGACCCGCACTTGTAATTTTCACGAACTGTGCTTTTTCTTTAAGTTCCTCAATTGTTCTAGCGCCTGCATATCCCATACCTGCACGAAGTCCACCAACCATTTGGTATACTGTATCAGCTACATATCCTTTGTAAGCTACACGTCCTTCTACACCTTCTGGCACTAATTTTTTAGCATCTTCTTGGAAGTATCTATCTTTACTACCTTTTTCCATAGCTGCAATTGATCCCATACCACGATAAACTTTGTATTTTCTTCCTTGGTATAATTCCACTGCTCCTGGACTTTCTTCACAACCAGCAAGCATTGAGCCCATCATACATACGCTAGCGCCCATTCCAATTGCTTTCACTACGTCACCAGAGTATTTGATACCACCATCAGCGATAACTGGTATACCATATTCTGCTGCAGCATTTGCACATTCTTCGATAGCTGTGATTTGAGGTACACCTACACCTGCTACAACACGTGTTGTACAAATAGAACCAGGTCCAATACCAACTTTTACACAGTCTGCACCAGCTTCAATAAGTGCTCTTGTAGCTTCTGCTGTTGCAACGTTCCCTGCAATGATTTGGAGTTCTGGATATTTTTCTTTAACTTTTCTTACTGTATCGAGTACACCTTGTGAATGTCCATGTGCTGTATCGATAGTAATAACGTCTACCTTAGCTTTTACAAGTGCATCTACACGTTCTAGAATATTTGCTGTAACACCAACAGCTGCACCTACTAAAAGTCTACCTTGTGCGTCCTTAGCAGCTTTAGGATACATAATAGCCTTCTCAATATCTTTAATTGTAATAAGTCCTTTTAAATTACCTTCATCATCTACAATTGGTAATTTCTCAATACGATGCTCAGAAAGAATCTTTTTAGCTTCTACTAAATCTGTTCCTTCTGGTGCTGTAATAAGATTGTGACTTGTCATAACTTCTTTGATTTGACGGTTATGGTTTGTCTCAAAACGTAGGTCACGATTAGTTAAGATACCTACAAGTTTACCGTCTTCAGTAATTGGGACACCTGAAATTCTAAATTTGGCCATCAGCTCATTTGCTTCATATACGTAGTGTTCTGGACTTAATGAAAATGGATCTGTAATAACGCCATTTTCTGAACGTTTAACTTTATCTACCTCATCTGCTTGTTCTGCAATTGACATATTTTTATGCATGATACCAATACCACCTTGTCTTGCAATAGCAACTGCCATTCTTGCTTCTGTTACAGTATCCATACCTGCACTCATAAAAGGTACATTTAATCTTATTTTCTTAGTAAGATTAGTTGCTAAGTCTACTTCTTTAGGTAATACGTTAGAGTATCCTGGAATTAATAAAATATCATCAAATGTAATACCATCTTTTACTATCTTTGCCATTTTGCTGCCTCCCAAAAAGTTGTGCTAATTGTTTTCCTTTTCTAAATAAAATTCGAACATTATAAACATAATAATATATTTCGTACACTTTATCATATTTTTAATAACATTGTCAAGCAATATAAGGTATTCTAAAAAACCTTGTATATTTTGTCGCTTTCTCTCCATTTTCCCCTAAAGTCCTTGTAAAAAAATATGAGAGTGTCGAAAGATACTGACTCTTTCTTCACTCTCATGCATATTAAATATTCACCTTTTCTTCTTTTTTGTTTCTACTCTATGGACATATGTCTAGAAACCATTTTACATTCTACGGAATATTTTATTTGGAGATTGTCTAAACATTTCATCTAAAAAATCACTGCTAGGTGAAAGAAGAATCTTAGTTATTCCAAATTGTGTTTCTCCAATAATAACATATGTATTTTTATCATTTGAATTATCGCTCGCATTAATTACTTTAGCAACATTTTTTCCTTCTATCTCATGACGATGATTAGCATCATCAATAGCTGCCATTACATCAATCTTTCTAAGATTAATTGTTGTTACTCTTTTACGCTTTGAACGATTATAAATAACATCAATATCTAACTCTTCATTTGTTAATATGTATTCATATTCTCTACTAAACATACTAAATACATATCCTGCCCCTAATAAAACTGCAATTGTAATAATAGGTCCTAATAATGCTCCCCCTATAGCCATTGCAAGTAAAACTACTACGATTGTGCAAACTACAATAAGTGTTTGCATCATCACATCTTTAGATGACTTCTTCTGCTTCACCATGTACTCTTTAAAAGTTGCTTGCATCATTTCCCTGTTCATCCTTCCACTAAAATATATTTCTCAATCTACAATATATGGGATTCCTTACTTGGTATATCCTCGCGTATATGTTATACTTTGGTATATTACTTTTGCTTCATATATTATGTTTTGAGCTTAAACGTGTCTTTATTGCTTTAATACAAATTCTTGTTATTAAAACAATATCTTACTATATAAAATACTATAAAATACACGTTTTTTCAATATAACTTAGAATTTATAATCTTTAATTTAAATTCTAATCACTCGTAATAATTGTAGTACTTATCTTCATAAAATATTATAATATATAGAAGTAAATAAAATATAAACAATTTTAATTCTAAAGGAGGGCTTTCATTGGATTTATTATTTATGCTTAAAGCCGCAATTCTTGGTATTGTAGAAGGACTTACAGAATTCTTACCAGTGTCATCTACAGGCCACTTAATTATTTTTGGTAACTTATTACGCTTCTCTGATAACACAGCCTTTGCGAATATGTTTACTATGGTTATTCAACTTGGTGCGATCTTAGCGGTACTTGTTTTATATCGTAAGAAAATCATTGATACAGTGGTACACCTTTTCCCTAGTAAAAATGTCCCTACTCAAAAGAGTGGTCTTTATTTCTGGGGTATGATTGCAATCTCATGTGTACCTGCTGCTGCGATCGGTATTCCTTTTGATGATCTCATTGAGGCCAAGCTCTTTAATCCACTTGTGGTAGCTTGTGCACTCTTTATAGGTGGTCTTTGGATGATGTATGCAGAAAGCAAGCTTCGTGGCAATCAAACAGCCTCTTTATCAGATACTTTAATCACACCTAAAATTGCAATTATCGTAGGACTTTTCCAAGTACTTTCTATTGTACCTGGTATGTCTCGTTCAGCCTCTACTATCATTGGTGGTTGGGTAGCTGGCCTTTCAACAGTAGCTGCAGCAGAATACTCATTCTTCCTTGCAATCCCTGTTATGTTTGGCCAAGCTTTACTTAATATCTTAAAAGCACAAAATGCTTTAACAGGCGCTGAATGGATTGGACTTGGTGTAGGTTTCGTTGTTTCTTTCCTAGTAGCACTTGTAGTTATTGATAAGTTCTTAAGCTATCTTCAAAAGAAACCAATGAAAATATTTGCTATATACCGTATCATCTTCGCCTTCGTTGTTTTAGGTTGCGGTATACTTGGTCTATTCTAGAATAATATGATTACACTTAAATGAGTTAATAAAAAATAAGCCTATAGATTAAACACTTTTTATATGTCTAATCCATAGGCTTATCTCCTGTCTCAACTTTTCTTTCTTAATATCGACTACAACACATTCTGTTGCTCAGCATGTAGATGCTAATTAATCATCTGCACTTATTTTTGAATTTCTATTCTCTTAAATATAAAATAGATTAACAAATAAAAAAATACTATATATGTACTACATACAATTATTCCAATTAATGGGAATATTGACAAACAACCTCTCTTTAAGGTTAATAATGTATACGGTATATCACTAAAAGCATTCTTCCAAAGGATTTGACTTATTATATATGTCATTGCATATGTACTAACCAACATAAATATTGTAACTATTATACTACAAATAATCTTTGATGCTATAACTTCTTGTCTCGAAAATCCATGAATTAATGGTAATTTTAATGTCCCATTTTCATATTCTTCTGCAACCAAAAAAATCACAATGAGTATTACAAATATAGGGAATAGTACATCTGACATTATATTATATACTTCTCTTGGGTAGTATGGGCCTTTTACTGAATTCAACATCTCTGCAGTATTATATTGCGTTTCAGGCATAAAATTTATAAGTACTGCTGTTAATATGGTAAATGCAGCTATTATCCCTAAGAATATATAAATTCGCTTATTATGAAAAATTTTATAAAGTTCATTATAAAGTAACTGTAACATTTTTATCCCTCCTTTGTCATTAAAAAGAATATTTCTTCTAATGATGGTTTTACCCGCTTTACAATTTCAATACTAATATGCTCTTCTTATGATAAAGATTATGCCCTTTATCTAATATATGATTGATATCACCACTATAAATTGCCTTACCATGATTAATAATAATAACTTTATTACATATTTTCTCTACATCATGCAATAAATGTGATGAAATAAGAACTGTTATTTTCTCCTGTATTGCCATCTTTTTTATTAAACTATAAATATCGTGCATTCCCTGTGGATCTAATCCATTTGTAGGCTCATCTAAAATCACCACTTTGGGTTTATGAATTAATGCACGTGCTAATCCTAAGCGTTGCTTCATTCCTGTTGAATATATACTCACTTTTTTATATTTGACATGTTCCAAATTAATAAATTGTAGCATTTCCTCTATTCTTTTATCATCTATCTCTTTATATAAATTAGCAATAAGCTTTAAATTCTCATACCCTGATAAATATTCATAAAAAGAAGGTGATTCTGACGTAAAGCCTAACACCAGATCTACATTTCTTTTCTTTACTGTATCTATATTCTCTCCTTGAATCAAAATATCTCCTTGGTCTTTATGAATAAGCTTTAACATACTACACATAACTGTAGATTTTCCTGCTCCATTAGGTCCAATCAACCCCACAATATCTCCCTCTAGTGCTTCAAAGCTTAAATTATCTACGACTTTAACTTTACCATAGGACTTAGTAAGCCCTTTTACCTCTATCATCTTCTTCAAATTTATTTCCCCCTAAGTAATTACAAACTTTCTCCTCGTATCTTTAAATCTATGGCTTAAAAATAATACTCCTCTCTAAATTTTTTATATTTAATATCCAATCCTCTCTGTATAATATATTATTTTCTATTTTTTAAATATTTAGTTATTTAGTTTTATTTCTTTCTCTATTTTTATTCATTTTATATATAAAATATTATTTATTAATTTAAAAATATTTTAACCATTTATAGTTTACCTTTTTTCACTATGTTGTTTAACTTCCTTTTGTGCACGATTTCCTATTATAATATCTTTGTCTTGCTCTACATCTTCCTCTTGTTGTGCTACTAACTCATCACTCTTAATGATCTCTTCTTCTACCTGATACTTTTGATCTACTATACTCTCATTAGCACATCCAGCTATACTAATAGTCATTAATACCGTCATTGCTGATAATATCATGATTCCCAAAGTACTATATTTTCTCTTCATCATATTCCCCCTCTATATCTAAAATAAAACTACTAATACCACACTAGCTTTGTAATAGAAAAACTAAAAATCAAATCCTCGTATTCTACACAAAAAAAAGAGTAACTATCTAGTATTCTCTAGCTAATTACTCTTTTCCTATGCATTATATCTCTATTTTTGTATTATAAACTGTGCCACTAGGCAGGAATTACATCATTCCCATTCCGCCCATACCACCCATGCCACCTGCTGGCATAGCTGGTTCATCTTTCTTAATATCAGCTACGATACATTCTGTTGTTAAGAATGTAGATGCTACTGATGTTGCATTTTGAAGTGCACTTCTTGTAACTTTAGTTGGGTCAATGATTCCACCTTCGATCATATCTACGTATTCTTCTGTAAGTGCATTGAATCCCATACCTGTTTCAAGTTCATTTACTTTGTTAATAACAACTGCTGGTTCAAGACCTGCATTTGCTACGATTTGACGAAGTGGTGCTTCAAGAGATGAAAGGATAATTCTAACACCTGTTTTTTCATCACCTGTAGTTGTATCTAATAATTTAGCTACATCTTTAGCTACATGGATATATGTGCTACCACCACCACCGATGATACCTTCTTCTACAGCTGCACGTGTAGCTGCAAGCGCATCTTCGATACGAAGTTTCTTTTCTTTCATTTCTGTTTCTGTAGCTGCACCAACTTTGATAACTGCTACACCACCAGCGAGTTTAGCAACTCTTTCTTGCATTTTTTCTTTATCGAAATCAGATGTTGATTGTTCGATTTGGTTACGGATAAGTGCAGCTCTTTCTTTGATTGCAGCTTTATCTCCAGCACCATCAACGATTACTGTATTTTCTTTTGTAACTTTAATACTTGCTGAACGACCCAGCATATCAATTGTAGCATCTTTAAGGTCAAGACCTACTTCTTCAGAGATTACTGTACCACCTGTAAGGATAGCAATATCTTGAAGCATATCTTTTCTTCTATCACCAAAACCTGGTGCTTTAACAGCTACACAGTTAAATGTTCCACGAAGTTTATTTACAACAAGTGTTGCAAGTGCTTCACCTTCTACATCTTCTGCAATGATAAGAAGTTTAGAACCTGTTTGAACGATTTGTTCAAGTACTGGTAAAATATCTTGAATATTTGTGATTTTTTTATCTGTAATTAAGATATATGGATTGTCAAATACAGCTTCCATTTTTTCTGTATCTGTTACCATATATGCTGATAAGTATCCACGGTCAAATTGCATACCTTCAACTACATCTAACTCTGTAGTCATAGTTTTTGACTCTTCAACTGTGATAACACCATCATTAGATACTTTTTCCATAGCATCTGCGATTAAGTTACCTACTTCATCATCACCAGCTGAGATAGCTGCAACTCTAGCAATATGTGTTTTGCTATTAACTGTTTGGCTCATACCTTTGATTGATTCTACAGCAGCTTCTGTAGCAGCTTTCATACCACGACGCACGATAATTGGGTTAGCACCAGCTGCAATATTTTTAAGACCTTCTGTAATCATTGCTTGAGCTAAAACTGTAGCTGTAGTTGTACCATCACCAGCTACATCATTTGTTTTTGTAGCAACTTCTTTTACTAATTGAGCTCCAATGTTTTCAAATGGATCTTCAAGTTCAATTTCTTTTGCAATTGAAACACCGTCATTTGTAATAAGTGGTGTACCAAAAGATTTATCTAAAACAACATTACGACCTTTTGGTCCTAATGTAACTTTTACTGCATTTGCTAATTGATCTACACCTGCTTGAAGTGATTGTCTTGCTTCTAATCCAAAACGAATTTGCTTTGCCATTTTTATTAGCCTCCCATTATGAGTATCTTGACTCATTATTATCTTAATCTTAATTTAAGATAAACCCCTTACACTATGTGATTTATCCCTTCTAATTAAAAGCCTTAGTTCTATTCCGAACCTTATATATATAAATTCAATTACTCTACAATTGCTAAGATGTCACCTTGTTTTACGATAACATATTCTTCTTTATCTAATGTTACCTCTGTACCTGCATATTTAGAGTAAATTACTTTATCTCCAACTTTAACTTGCATCTCTACCTTTTGACCATCTACCATGCCACCAGGACCTACTGCTACAACTACTGCTTCTTGTGGTTTTTCTTTTGCAGCACCTGTTAAAATAATACCTGATTTTGTTTTTTCCTCTGCTTCAAGATGTTGAATAACAACTCTATCGCCTAATGGTTTTAAGTTCATAAAGAAAGACCTCCTATGTTTCTATGTTTTATTATTAGCACTCACTTAACTAGAGTGCTAATTGATATTTATAATATTATGGCATTATTTCTTTTAATGCAAATTTAATTTTGCTCATTTTAAATCTAATATCTCTTTTTTTTGGCCTATTTCTTTTATTTTTATTTATTTTCTTTTGTTTTTTATCTTTTCAGTAAAAAGTGCATTTTCTCTTCCATAAAAGAAAAGGTACTGTTGTGCATAGCCAGCTAAATCTCCAAAGTATGATTTAGCAAACTTTTGAATCTCTTCTAACTTCATTTCTCGCCTTTCAAAATATAAGCCTTCCACTACCCTTTTAATCCATACATCAGTGGGAAAAAGCTCCATTTTTGAATAGGCAAATAAAAGAATACAATCTGCTATTTTAGGCCCTACCCCCTTTATACTCATTAATTTTGCCCTAGCTTCTATGGCTGGCAAAAAATATAATTCATTTAATACTATTTCCTCACTTAGTACTTTATGACAAGCATCTATAATATAAGGGGCTCTAAAACCTACTTTACATTCTCTAAGTGCTTCTTCAGTAGCATCCCTTAACTCCTCTGGTGTAGGGAATGTATAATAAGGCCCATCTTCCCCTTCTTCTTCAATAGGTTGTCCATATCTTACAGAAATATTTTTTATGCATTCTTTAATGTGAGGAATTGCTTTATTTTGTGAAATAATAAAGGATATTAACATTTCCCATGGATCTTGCCTTAATATCCTAATACCTTGCCCAAACTGAATAGCCTTTGCCATATGCTCATCTTTAGCTGATAATATACTGGCAATCTCAGCATAATTTGTCTCAAGATCTAGATAATGGCTCCATACTTCATCTAGTTCACTAATATTAGTATTGTATAGCATTACACTACTAGAATTCTCGTGCTGTGCTAATTTAATTAGCCTCTGTTTTGCAATAAGTATATAACTTTGATCTGTAATCTTCTCAAAACGAAACACTTGTCCGCTTTCTAAAATTTGTCTCACATCAAAATGATCCAGCTGGTCTAGCATCACCACGTTTTTCATGTTGTCACATCCTTTACTATTATTCCTTAGATATTATTTCCAATTTATAAATAAATAACCACATTTTACTGAAGTATATTTTTATTTAATAATATTAATGATTATTCTGACTCCTTTATGTTATGCTAGTATAGACTACACACCCCTATGCCGTAATGATATATCAGGCTATGTGATGTGCAATCATTGGTAGAAACAATTGTATGTTATAAAGCATTTCAGCCTATAAATTGTTTCTCTATATTATATTACTTACTGAAAGGAAGTCTATCATGAAAGATACAATTTATACTATTCCTCTAACTGATGCATTTAATGCACAGGATGAGTGTCCTTTTTGCTTTATTAAGCGTAAACTAGAACAAGATGCTATTTCCTTTATACTAGGCTCAGCTTATATGGAAGATGATATTCGTGCAACTACAGATGAAATGGGTTTCTGCAATGTGCATTATAAAAAAATGTATGACTATGGCAACCGCTTAGGTACAGCTTTAATTCTTCATACCCATTACATAGCCCTCCAAAAAGAGCTTGCTAAACAAATTGATGGCTTCTCACCTTCAAAAGCCAATCTACTTGATAAGTTAAAAAAAACAAAAACAATTCAAGATACAAGTCATAATTCACTCAGTGAATGGATAGATACTCAAAATAAATCATGTTATATCTGTGACTATATTGATAAAAACTTTGTGCGTTACATGAATACTTTCTTTCATCTCTATGCTAACCAACCTGAATTTAAAAAACTCTTTAATGAAAGTAAAGGGTTCTGCTTAACTCATTTTGGGGATCTTATGCGTCTTTCTCATACAAAAGTTTCTGAAAAAGATAAACCAGAATTCTATGCAACTCTCTTTAAACTTACACAAGATAATCTCAAACGCATTGAAGAAGATCTTTCTTGGTTTATTGATAAATATGATTACCGAAATAAAGATGCTGATTGGAAAAACTCTAAAGATGCCATTCCACGAGGTATCCAAAAGCTAGTGGGAGATTACGTACAAGACCCACCTTTCAAAGAAAAATAAAATACAAAAGCAGAGTCCTTTCTACTAGACTCTGCTTTTTAGGTATTATATTGTATCTGTTATTTGTGAATTCTTATTGTCTTTTAACTCTTTCAGCTCTCTAAACATCTTATAGATTTGAATGCATACTGTTGGGAAAATAGCAAAGCCATATAAAGTTAGAATTTGATTACTACTTAATGGGCTTACTTGACAAAATTCGCTAATTCCAGGTACGAATAATACTACATTAAGTAATAAAGTTCCCACTACAAAAGCGATTACACTAGATTTGTTTGAGAAAAGCCCAAGTTTAAAGATAGATGCTTCAGCTCTACAATTAAACCCATGGAACAATCTAGCTAAACATAATGTACCAAATGCCATTGTCATTGCTACACCATCGCCACCAGTTGTTAACCCTACATAATAAGACATCATTGTAAAGACAGCTAATAATACGCCTTGTACACCTAATACTTTCATAAACTCTTTATTCAGTAACTTTTCTTTAGGATTTCTAGGTTTTTGTTTTAATAAATCATCTCTAGATTCCTCCATACCAATAGCAATTGCTGGTAAACTATCTGTCACTAAATTAATAAATAATAGCTGTACTGCTGCAAAAGGAATAGGTAAGCCAAATAAAGAAGTCATTAATACACAAATTATACCTGCTGTATTTCCTGAAAGTAAGAAATTGATAGCATTTCTAATATTCGTATATATATTTCTTCCATTTACAACTGCCTTAACAATCGTTGCAAAGTTATCATCTGTTAAAATCATAGACGCTGCATCTTTTGATACTTCTGTTCCTGTAATACCCATGGCAATACCAATATCTGCTTTCTTAAGTGCTGGTGCATCATTTACACCATCTCCAGTCATCGCTACAATATTTCCCTTCTTCTGCCAAGCTTCTACAATTCTAATCTTATGACTAGGTGATACCCTAGCATACACAGAAATATCTTCAATCTTATTAGCTAATACTTCATCTGTCATTTCATCTAACTCTACACCTTCTACTGCTAATTCTCCTTCTTGTAATATACCAATCTCTCTAGCAATACTAGATGCTGTCACTTTATGATCACCTGTAATCATAATAGGCTTGATTCCTGCCTTAATACAATTTCCTACAGCTTCTTTAGACTCTTCCCTAGGTGGGTCAATCATAGCCACTAGTCCTAAAAATGTATATTCTACTTCATCTTCTAAAGTTAAATCTCTATTTTCATCTATTTCTTTATATGTAAATCCTAACACTCTTAATCCATTATTAGAAAATACATTATTCATTTGAACTATTTTTGCCTTATCTTCTGCATTAATTTCACGTCTTCCTGACTGTGTCTCTATATGGGTCACACGATCTAATAAAACATCAGTAGCTCCTTTAGTAAATAAAATAAATTTATCATCAATACAGTGTAATGTACTCATAAGTTTTCTATCAGAGTCAAAAGCAATTTCTTTTTCTCTCTTGATAGTATTTCTTAATTCTTCTTCATCTATATTATACTTATCTGCTAAAGCAACTAATGCAATCTCTGTTGGGTCACCCATATCAACTTTGTCTCTAATAATTGCATCATTACATAGTACACAAGCTTTCATGAAATAATCATGAAGTTTATTTTTTAAATTAAGTCCTTGAACTTCTATTTCATTACCATCTAAAAATAGCTTCTTTACTGTCATTTTATTTTGAGTTAATGTTCCTGTCTTATCAGAACAAATAACAGATACGCATCCTAAGCTCTCTGTAGCCTTGAGTTCTTTCATGATAGCATTTTGCTTAGCCATGTTTTGAGTTCCCATAGCAAGAACTATTGTTACAATAGAACTAAGTGCCTCAGGTATAGCTGCTACGGCTAAAGCCACTGCAAACATTAATGCATCTATTATTTCCATCTTTCTATATAAACTAAGTGCGAAAACTACCACACAAATACCAATAATAATAAATGCTAATTTCTTGCTAAAATCATCTAAACTTCTTTGTAATGGTGTTTGTTTTTCCCCTACTTCATTCATCAAACTCGCAATCTTTCCAATTTCAGTTGCCATTCCAGTTTGTGTCACAATAACAACTGCTCGCCCATAGGTTACAAGTGATCCTGAAAATACTCTATTCTTTTGGTCACCTAAAGGAATTTGTTTTCCTACATTAATTACTTCTTCTTGTTTCTCTACACTCTCTGATTCTCCTGTTAATGAACTTTCATTAACCTTTAAATTATAATTCTCAAATATTCTACCATCTGCAGGTACTAAGTCCCCTGCTTCTAGTACTACAATATCTCCTGGTACAACTTGCTCTGAAGGTACTAACATCTGTTTTCCTTCTCTAATTACCTTTGCTTTAGTAACTGATAGAGCTTTTAAACTTTCCAAAGATTTCTGTGCCTTAAAATATTGAATTGTGCCTAATACAGCATTTAAACATATAACTACTAGAATAACAACTGTACTCTCTTTATTTCCTGAAACAAAAGAAATAATAGCCGATACAATTAGAACCATAACTAATACATCTTTAAATTGTTCTAAAAATACTTGTATCCAATGTTTTTGTTTTTTACCTTCTAAAACATTTTCTCCATATTGCTCTAATCTAGCTTCTACTTCTTTTTCATTCAATCCTTCTACACGTGTCTGCATTAGCTTTAGTACTTCTTCTTTGTCCTTATTAAAAAATTCTTGCACTACGCGTTCCTCCTTTTTTTATCTATTCTATAAATAAAGCGATTATAGAAAAAACATCTATAATATCGCATTATCTCTCCTGTTAAAAAATACATTCTTAATTTCATCTATCCTCTAAAAAGTTAACCTCAAGATTTGGTATACAATAAATACCATAAAAAAAGACCTTTAATATAATCTTAGACCTAATTGCTAAAATTATATTAAAAGTCTTGTAACCAAATATTTGGTATATAGTACCAGATGCTTCATCGG
>JAZKZQ010000167.1:0-1936 GCA_045612745.1 Cellulosilyticum sp.
TAGAGAGTATCAATCTTATTATATTCAATCATCTTTTGTTCTCCTTATTACTTAAGTTCTCTAAGTGTTGCGATTTTCATAATATTATATGATACATCCTGAAGAAGCTCAACCATTCTTATGTCTTCATTTTCAGGATGTAAAGTACAAAAAGAATCCGCCATTAACTCTGTATGTGCTAAAACTTCCCTTGCCTCTTTTCGAGCGGTCTCAAGGTCAATTTCATGACGTTTATACTCCATCATGTGAGGTACTAACTCAGAACTAGGTTTCAAACAGCTTGCGTAAGATTCACCATTAATATACCTAGTGAGATAATCATCTACTCTGATGAGATGATGTACCTGCTTACCATCAAAGCCATACTTTTCTATTAAATCTAATTTAGTAGGATACGGGTGCTCCATCGCATGATACTTTTCCATGGCTACACCCTTCATAGACTTTACAGCTCTATAGGGGTTCATATGTGCGATAGCTTCTCGAGCTTCAACGAGTCTAGTCCACTGCTCTTCATATAAAGGATTAACAATAAAGTAGTCCGTAAACAAAATTTCTAAAAAATTGAGATTAGCTTTTCTAAAAGTTTCAATATAAAGTCTAATATCTTTAAAATCGATATGTTCATCATTAGCTCTGATATGAGTAGTGCTAACAGGCTTACGATTTAAAGCAATATCTTTAAACGTTGGAACAACAATTAATTTTGTGTCAACATCTGACGTAGGAAGGTCTAACCCATAATTTTGGCTTCCCTGCAAAAAGATTCCAACAATTCTATCTTCTGAAAAATACTGCTTAGCCTCTTCATAATGGTCTTGAACTCTTTTCATTATATTTTTCATACTATACTACCCTCAATGCCTGCTCAAAATATCCTTCAGATATTCTCCCGGACCCAGTACAAGCTCTTCATGAATACCATCTATGCAACTGTTTACCCAATCTTCAAAGTTCTTTGCGATAAGCTCTACTGGGAAACCTTGATTACCTGCTAGATGTCTAAGAAAACATCTACCTACCCACTCAGCCTTACAGCGCATATCAGGAACAACTACAGTGAAATCAATGCCAGCATCAGTAAGCGCCTTTCTAACTTCTTCATGGCTACTGACAAAAATATAGTCATAGTTACCAGACTTTAATTTACATTTAATATGATCTACATAATTCTGAGGAAAACTTGGATTTCTTTCAGTCGTCTTTCTTGCTGCTGGACTATGCATGCCACGTTCATCATCTGCAGGAGCTTCCCACACATGACTAAAATATGAGCTATCCGAGTCTAACACCTTGATACCAAACTCATCTTGATGGTCATAAAGCCAGGACTTTCCGCAAGCAGGAAAAACGCTATATACTTTGGTATTCTTCATAAATAGCACCTCAAACAAATAATTTCATTATTATATAATACAATATTATTAAATAAAAATGAGTAGCTGTAATAGAACAACTACTCATTTTTATAAGTTATTTTATTTAATAATTAGCAGTCAACTGCATCAGACCAAGCTTCAAGAGCCTTAAGCTTATTATAGCACAAAGCTCTAATACCCATAGATTCTTCTTCTGCTACTGTAATATCGAAGCGAAATACAGAAGAATCAGCAGGCTGTTCAGCATCTCTGTAATCCTTAGAAACATAAGATTCAATTCCACAGTGTACCTGATTTCTAAACATATTTACGTGACTAATCTTATGATAGGTAGTAACTATACCCTTCTCATTTGTCAACTCTTTTGTTAATGCCATAATTAAAAACTCCTTTTAATTAAAATATATTAAATAATAAAGTGACTATACAGTCCTCAAATAATTTAGCGTATTAATTATACTTTAAATTGCTTCTGGTATTGGCCTCTGCACAAAGCAACTATTCCTATGCTTCTGAAGCTCTTTAAGTATTTCTACATCCTTTGCAATAAGAATACA
>JAZKZQ010000168.1:0-5944 GCA_045612745.1 Cellulosilyticum sp.
TTCTTTATTTTCATTGTTCTATTTTTATTATATCCACTCTTATATAGACTTCAAACTTACAATAAATAAAGGTGATACTCCAAAATAAGAATATCACCTTTATATTAAAATATTAATTGATTTTAATTCTATTTTTTATTCAGCCACTGTCATTGTTGCATTGTTAAGACGACAGTATAAATTAGGATCATTGTCATCTTGGTATGTTTCAAAGGTCCCCGTTACAATAATTTTAGACTTATTCTCCGGATAGTCCTCTGGATATATATGACTTCCGTCACCCCATATAAACTCCATCCCTTGAGCACAACAAGCAGTTGCGTCTTCTATAATGCAATAATGATAATATTGTTTGGTCGGCTCATAATAGGTGGCAGAATATAAACCACTCATTTTAAAAGTTTTTCCTATATAATCTTCTGGGCTTACCATAAGCTGATATACTGTAGCATATATCATATCACTTCCCATTTTGGTAAGATCATAGTCTACTCCAGTGTCTTCCGAGTCTAAATTTGTACTACCCTGCTCAGTTGGCTGTACTACTTCGTTTTCTTCTATACTATTAGTTTCTTGTGCCTTTGTGCCTACGTTATTTTCTGCATTATTAATCTGCTGACTTAACACATTATCTACATTATTACCATTACTTATATATTTTGTATTATCATTACTTAAACACCCCGTTATGAAGACCGGTATAAGTCCACATAATGATACTAATCTTACTGTTTTTTTCATTATCTTTCTTATTGTTCTTTTCATCTTCTACCGTCCTAAGATCTTTCCAATAATACAACTTAAAAAGAATATTACTATATCTATTGCAACAATCGTAGAACCTACAGGTGTTGAAAATAGAATAGACATTAGAATACCTATAAGCGCGCCTACAACAGAGAGAATAACCGAATAAATTACAACTCCCTTAAAGCTATGTATAACCCTCATTGCTGATAATGCCGGGAAAATAATAAGCGCAGAAATTAACAGAGAGCCTACTAGATTCATTGCCAATACAATAATTACCGCTGTAACAATAGCAATTAGTAAGTTATATATTCCTGCATTTTTACCTGTTGCTTTTGTGAAGTTCTCATCAAAGGTTACTGCAAAAATACGATTATAAAATAGAATATAAAAAACTACTACACATATTGAAACTATAATACACAAATATACTTCTGCTTTGGTTAAAGTCAAAATAGAAGTTGCACCAAACAATGTCGAACACACATCGCCAGAAATATTAGCAGATGTAGAAAATAAATTTAGCAATAAATACCCTATTGCTAACGCTCCAACAGACAACATAGCAATAGCAGCATCCCCTTTGATTTTAGTACTCCGTCCCGTACGTAGTAAAAGAATGGCTGCAATTACTGTAATGGGCATAATAAGTAGGGTATCATTTGTAATATTTAAAATACTGGCAATGGCCATAGCACCAAATGCTACATGAGAAAGTCCATCCCCAATAAAAGAAAAGCGCTTTAATACAAGGGTTACCCCTAAAAGAGCAGCACAAAGCGCTATTAAAACGCCTACAATTAAAGCATAAATCACAAACGGGTATTGTATATAGAAGGTAAATTTATCCACAATTTCACTCATCATCTTATCCCCTCCTGCATTTCAAAAAGTTTCCAATACTCGCTTTGTAAATATTCCTCTTTTGTTCCATAAAATGCGTTCTTTTGTTGTATGTGTAAAATGTGTGTAGCAAAGTCGATTGCTTGTATATCATGAGATACCATAATAATTGCAACCCCTTCTGCATTAAGCTGCTTTGTAATTTCATAAAATTCCATTGTTGCTTTAGGATCTAAGCCTGTTACTGGTTCATCAAGTAACACTACTTTACTTGTAGCACACAATGCTCTCGCCAGAAGTGTTCTTTGCTGTTGCCCACCAGATAAATGGCGGTAACACTTTTTTCTTAAATCCCACACCCCTAATTTCTTCATTGTCTCTTCTGCAAGTATTTTTTCCTTTTTACCATAAAAAGGTTTCCTACCACACTTTGATAAAGTACCCGATAGGACTATCTCCCATACTGTTGCTGGAAAATCCCTTTGTATAGAAGTCTGTTGTGGGAGATAACCTATTTCATAAGAATTAAGCCCATTACCTGTAACTATTGTGCCGCTTATTTTTTCCTGTAAGTGTAAAAGTGTTTTTATTAAAGTACTTTTTCCTGTTCCATTTTCACCTACAATACAAAGGTACTCACCTTTTCCTACTCTAAAATTCAAATCGGATACAATTACTTTTCCGTCATATCCAAGTGTTAAATCATTACAAGTAATGTATGTCATACTATTCCTGCCTTTCTTAATTTAGTGCCTGTTTTAGTACTTCCAAGTTATCCTGCATTGCCTTTAAATAAGTAAATTCATTATCTAATTTATCCTTTGTTACGGACTGAATAGAGTTTAGTACTAAAATACTTTGATTTTTAGCAGTAGTATTCTGTTTTACTGCTTCAGCTATTTTTTGATCAGAACTTTCAATTACTAAAATACTGTTAAGTCCTAATTCATCTACTTTCCCAGAAAGAAAAGTAATTGTTTCAAAACTAGCTTCTGTTTCGGCACTACAACCAACAAATGCAGCATAATAATTCAAACCATAATCATCAATAAGGTATCTAAATGGAAATCTATCTCCGAAAAGGACCGTATCAAACTTTGCAGATGCAATCACTTCTTCATATTGTTTATCTAACTCATCTAATTTACCAATATAAACGCTTGTATTAGCAACATAGCTCTCCTGATTTTCTTCATCTGTGTGAATAATTACTTCTGAAATGGCATTCACTAAAATCTTTGCATTTTTTAAAGACAACCATACATGCTCATCATATTCTACTTCGCCCTGGTGATGGTGTTCTTCCTCTTCGTGGTGGTGTTCTTCTTCATCATGTTGATGTTCTTCCTCCTGCATCCCTTCAACAACTTCTTCCGCTTTCACATCATCACCTAAGGTTTCAAGTAAGTTAATTACTTGCATATCTTTATTTTTAGCTTCTTTTAGTGCATCCTCAACCCAACCATCAGACTCACCGCCTACATAAATGAACACATCTGCTAAGCTGATTTTTGCAATATCCTCAGCTGTAGGCTGATAACTATGTAAGTCAGTACCTGTATCAAGAAGTAGTGACACTTCAAATTTCTCTGAATTATCACCAATAATTTCACGGACCCAATCATATTGAGGAAAAGTAGTACACACAATATTAATCTTTTCATTTGCCATAGCTGTAGTATCTGTAGTACTATTTCCACACCCTGCCAAAAGTAATAAGTAGGAAACACAAACTACAACAAGTATCATTATTCTATTCTTTTTCATAAACAATAATCCCTCCATATAAAACAATTTTCAAATGCAATCTATCTGATTGCACCAAAACAATACCAACCAATGTTGGTTATCTTTACTGTTCTATAATAAAGGTTTAATTCAATAATTCCACTTTTAAAGAAATCAAGGTATCCTTTAGATAGACCTGATCTGCTTTATTTGGTATCCATTTTATAAATAGACATTGTACTACCATAATGAATGCTAGAATAGGAACATATTTTATAGATTGCATAAACTGAATCGCTTCCTCAATCTGCAAGCAAATCGGACAACTTTCTCCTATACAATCATGGTGTTCATTTTCTATAATAAAATAGTATGAGAATAAAATACTTGCTAGCATAAGAAGCACAAGCACAATAGCAATACTTTTTTTATTTTCAAAAGAACTTCTTCTAATTATCATAAGATGTACACCTCCATTCTCTAGTCAATTATTTCCTATTCTTCATATAAAGACTTATATTTTTCCTACTTGGATAATCCAGTATACTCTTAATAATATTAATAACCTTTGCAAATCATTCGCATTTTTAAGAGTTTTGATTAGGATTCAATTTATAATGCTACTCTACTATTCCTCTTGAGTAGGCTTAAATCTTTTTCTTATTTGATGTTCCTCATCTAGGACAACCTCTCTTGCTGGAACACCTGTAAGATTTTCTAATTCATTTTGTGCTTCTATAACTCTATCTAACCATAGCTGCTTTGCCTCCGTAAAATCTCGGCAATTTTTTGGTACCACAATTGGTTCTCCAAATATTAAACGATTTTCTTCTCCTTCAACAGCTTGTTCGAGAAACGCAGGTAAAACAGGGATACCCAATAACTTAGCTAACCAGAAAGCTCCCCTTTCAATATCTTCTGCCTTATCTTTATTAATATCATAGATTGTTCCTTGTGCAAAAATTAAAAAGTGCTTTGGCTTTTCCCCTTGTTTAAACCATTTTTCCGCAGTCTTTATAGTGGCAAAGGACCCCGTCGCACTCGTACGATCTACTGCAAAAACTGTTTCCATCTCCAAAATAGGCGTTAATTCTTTTGGTATTGAAACCCCATTAAAACAATTTTCTTTAGCAAAGACAAATAATGTAGGATAAGTCTCTACAACTTTATGCATCAGTTCATAATAATAACTTATAATAAGCGGTGCATCCGAGTCAGTTAAATGATTCGTTGCTATGATATAAGAAGTTGTAGTAAAATCTTCTGGTAAATTATAAACTTTAAAATTATATGTTTCTAAAAGTGCTTGTTTAATTGCAATTATTCTACTTCTTAATCTTTCTGTATCATTAACTATACTTAAAATTTCTTTTATAGCATTTTCATTCATCATTGAACTTATATTAAATAATTTCATAATACTCCCCTTTCTTTCATTCAAATCTATTTTTTAGTCTTAATGTAGAATTTCACATTTATAAATTTTAGTTATTCATAGTTTTTAGTAATGTGAAATCATTGGTAGAAACCACTTTATGTTTATGAATAAATCTAGTTTATAAATGGTTTCTCTATAACTAAGATATAATTTACTTGATATAATCATATATTAATTATTTAAAATTTTCAATTTTATATCTTCATTTTAATGAATTTTATAAGTTATACTATAAGAAATAAGCTATAGTAATATAGCATATCACATTTAAGGAAACTATTTCACAATATAAAAGGAGCATCAAAAAATGAAAAGAAATACATTATTATTGGGACTTACAACCCTTACATTTTCAAATACTTGTTTTGCCAAAACCCGTAAGTCACGTTCAAGGAGAAAGACGCCAAAAGTAAAGTCTGCAAAAAAGAGCTCTCATACTTCTAGTTCATCAAATAAAAACTCATCTTCTAGTGATAATAACTCTAACACTTCTTCTAAAAATAAGCACTCAGATAATACTAATACTAATACTAATACTAACACTAATACTAACACTAACACTAACACTAATCATGGTACTAATATACATTCATCACGTACATCAAATGATACAACACAATCCGCTACAGATTTCTCTTCTACAACTCATAACAATAAATCTACTACTAAATCTACTAATCATACGGATTCATCCACTTATACAAACACATGGGATGATTCTTATATAGATTATGATACATCTAGTTTCTATAATAATTCTGTTTTTAGTACGCATAATAACTATAGTACTTATGCCAAAAATATAACTCATAGAATGTGGAATTCCAGACATAGTCTCTTCAACTATTATTTGTATAGACACCTATTCTTTAATCCAGTGCCTTCTTATGCGGCAAATAATACTAATAGTACATATACAACTACCGCTCCAGAAACCTATGCTACTACTGAAACAGGCAGGCCACTTCCTATTGCTACAGAAAAGAGGGTCTCTCTATTTAGTATATTGACTATTATATTATGTGTTGTGATAGCTATAACATTAATTACTATCTTAATTAAAAAATCACGTACTAAATAACTATATTAAGCATAAATAGAGGTGATATTCTAAATCAAGAACATCACCTCTATTTATATGAATACTATAGGCGTTTGCGAAACGCCTTAACCCGTATAAATACG
>JAZKZQ010000169.1:0-9115 GCA_045612745.1 Cellulosilyticum sp.
CCGCTTGGCCTCCGACTTATAAAGTTATTCTGCATACCATGTAGGAAATTTTTGCTCAACTGCTAAGATTCGTCAAAATAAAGCTTCTTTATTATTTTATTTCAAGTATCACAATTTAGTTTAGTTTTGTTATAATAGGATTGAATATGTTATTAAATTATAAAACTTCAAGGAGGCTTTTACATGATTACTGATATGACAGAAGGAAGCCCTAGTAAAACACTTTGGTATTTCTCCCTACCGTTATTATGCAGTACAGTTTTTCAGCAACTCTACAATATTGCAGATAGCATCATTGCAGGACGTTATATTAGCGAAGATGCTCTAGCTGCTATAGGTGCATCTTATCCTATTACCATGCTTTTTATGGCAGTCGCCCTAGGATGTAATATTGGTTGCTCTGTAGTTATTTCACAGCTATTTGGTAGTAAAAAATATGGTCGCATGAAAACCGCTATAAGTACATCTTTTATTACTTTTACACTACTCGCCTTAATATTAACTTTAATGGGATTTGCTTTTTGCAATCCAATGCTTCACCTTTTAAATACACCAATAGCTATTTTTGAAAGTAGTGGTATTTATTTAAGAATTTATATTTTGGGACTAGTTTTTTTATTTCTTTATAATATTAGTACAGGCATTTTTACTGCATTAGGAGATTCTAAAACACCTCTTTATTTTTTAATAGCTTCTTCCTTAGGTAATATTATATTAGATATTGTATTTGTTGTATATTTTAATGGTGGTATTGCAGGTATTGCTTGGGCAACATTTCTAGCACAAGGTTTTTCTTCCATTTTTGCTTTTATAACATTAGTAGCACGTTTAAAAAAAATTGAAAGCCAAGAGCAAAACTGTTTATTTTCCTTAAAAATGCTTAAAAACATTATTGCCATTGCTTTACCTAGCATATTGCAGCAAAGCTTTATTTCTGTAGGTAACCTATTTATTCAGGGACTTGTTAATAGCTATGGTGCTTCTGTTATTGCAGGCTATTCTGCTGCAATTAAACTAAATACTTTTGCTATTACATCTTTTACTACTCTTGGCAATAGTCTTTCTAGTTTTACTGCCCAAAATATAGGTGCAAAAAAAATAAAACGTGTAAAAGAAGGTTTTCATGCAGGTTTACTTATGGCATTTGCTATAGTCATTCCATTTTTTATCTTATATTTCTTCTTTAACAAAACAATGATAGGTTTATTTATTAATGTCCCTACTGAAGAAGCTTTATTAACGGGTAAACAATTTCTAACAATTGTCACACCATTTTATGTTGTCATTTCCATTAAACTGATTGCAGATGGTGTCCTTAGAGGTGCTGGTGCCATGAAACCCTTTATGATTGCTACCTTTTCAGACCTTATCTTGCGCGTCATTATTTCATACATACTTGCCCACTTCTTAGGTGCTTTTGGTATATGGCTCTCTTGGCCAATTGGTTGGAGCATCGGCTCTATTTTATCTTATATATTTTATAGGCAAGGCATAGATCAACAATTTAGTTTTGTAAAGCTTCATGAAGCGTTAGAGTAATTAATATGATATAATATACTATAATTTATTTTTATATTAAATTATAGTATATTATCTTTATTATTCTTTATAGAAAGAAGGTATTATAATGCAAAAAACATCTACCTTATGGCTTACAAAAACTGCTGCTGGTATTGCTCTAGTCTTGCTTGCACAATTTGTTGGAAAAATGATTCCTGCAATTGCTGTTATTGTCGGACCCTTTAGTGTAAATCAACTCATTACAGGTACCCTAGTTAATCTTATCTTAATTATCATGACTTTAACCGTTGGTCTCGGAAGTGGTGTAACGATTGGTGTTCTATCTTCTCTTTTAGCCATGGTAATGGGTGTTGGCCCTATCTTCCCTATTATTACACCATTTATTGCTATTGGTAATGCACTTTTAGTTGTGACTTATAAGCTCATTGTAAAGACCCATGAAACAATTAGATTCTACATAGCAATCATCATTGCTGCAATTGTTAAATGTGTATTTCTATGGCTTACTATCCCCTTTGCTTTAAACTATATCTCAGACATTAAACCTGCACAACTACAAATGCTTACTATTATGTTTTCTTGGCCTCAGGCTATTACTGCTTTATGTGGTGGTCTTCTGGCTTTATGTATTTTACCACTTTTAAAAAATGGACTTAGTCACAAATAATACTTATTTTCTTATATCTCAATACACACTGAAATTTTTTAAATAAAATGTTCACATAGTTATATAAAGAAGCCCACCCTACTTGAGCAGTCTTCAGATTTTATAAAAATCACTCAATAGGATGGGCTATAAATTAGAGTATCTTCTCCATCTTTCCATGCTTTTCATAACGCATGACATCTACTATTTTATTACTACTATCAGTAAGTACTACATAGGGCTTATGATTTTGTGCTTCTATTTCATTCATTTGTGCATAAGCCATAATAATTACTAAATCTCCTACTTGAACCTGTCTTGCAGCTGCTCCATTTAAGCAAATAATACCTGAGCCTCGTTCTCCTGCGATTGTATAAGTTTCAAAACGGTTTCCATTATTTACATCTACAATTTGTACTTTCTCATATTCTAAAATATGAGCAGCTTCTAATAAATCAAGATCCACAGTAATACTTCCCACATAATCCAATGCAGCTTGAGTCACTGTAGCACGATGAATTTTACCTTTTAGTAATGTAAGTTCCATATGTTGTTCTCCTCTATCTATTCTTTTTAATATGATTATTTCAGTGGTATATATGTAAAATTATCAATTAGCCTTATATTACCAATATATACAGCAATTGCAACAAGTACAGGTTTCTCTATCGTTTCTACTCCCTCTAGAGTTAATGCATCTACCACTTCTACATAATCAATTTTAGCAAGAGGTTCTTTTTCTAAAATACTCCTAATACATTCTTTGATTTTCATCCCATTACGCTCACCATTCTCACACTTTAACTTACCAACTTTTAGACTTTGATTTAATATAAGCGCTGCTTTTCTTTCTGCTGCTGATAAGTATGTATTACGTGAACTTTTAGCTAACCCATCTGCTTCTCTTACAATAGGACATCCAACTATTTCAAGTGGCATATTTAAATCTTTAACCATTTGCTTAATAACTGCAAGCTGCTGGGCATCCTTTTCTCCAAAATAAGCTTTATCTGGTGTCACAATGTTAAATAGTTTTGTAACTACTGTACATACCCCTCTAAAATGAATAGGGCGTGTTTTCCCACAAAGTCCTTTTGTTAACCCATCCATGTCCACAAAACTACAAAAATCTGAACCATACATTTCTTCTGGAGTAGGATGAAAGATTAAATGAGCACCAGTTGCTTCACAGAGAGATATATCTCGCCCTAAATCTCTTGGATAAGTAGCTAAGTCTTCTTGAGGTCCAAATTGCATAGGATTTACAAAGATACTTACTACTACACGGTCATTTTCACTTACTGCTCTTGTAATTAAACTTTGATGCCCTTCATGTAAATATCCCATTGTAGGTACAAAACCAATACTAAGTCCTTGTTGTTTCCACGCTGTAACTTGTTCTCTTACTTCCTGAATTGTTGTAATACATTCCATTTTTTAGACCTCCTTATTCAATAAATCTAGATTTTCTTGAGACATATGAAAGCTTTCAGCACTACTTGGGAATACTCCCTCTTGAACATCTTGTTTATATTGTTTAAATGCAGCTTTCATTTGCTTACCTATACTCGCATAACATCTTACAAATTTAGGTGCAATACCTTCATACATACCTAGTAAATCCTGATAAACTAGAATTTGACCATCGCAACCATTCCCTGCACCTATACCAATAGTTGGTATAGTAATGCTTTCTGTAATATGTATAGCTAACTCATGGGGTATACACTCTAAAACAATAGCAAAAGCTCCTGCTGCTTCTACTGCTTTAGCTGACTCAATTAGTGACCTAGCAGCTGCCACCTCTTTGCCCTGTACTTTAAACCCACCAAACGCATGCACTGATTGTGGTGTAAGACCAATATGTCCCATCACAGGAATACCTGCTTTAGTAATTGCTTCTATTTGTGGGCAAACCTCTACACCACCTTCTAATTTAACTGCCTCTGCACCGCCTTCTTTCACTAAACGCCCTGCATTATACAGAGCATCTTGAGTACCCATTTGATAAGACATAAATGGCATATCCACTACAATAAGTGCTTCTTTTGCACCTCTACGTACTGCTTGTGTATGATAAATCATTTGCTCTAGCGTAACACTTAATGTATTTTCAAGACCACAAAAAACCATCCCCACCGAATCCCCTACTAAAATTGCATGGATTCCTTCCTGATCCATCAACTTGGCAGAGATGTAATCATAAGCGGTGAGCATGGTTATCTTTTCATGATTTTGTTTTGCATTTTTTAAAGTTATAACTGTTTGTTTCATTTTTTCCTCCCATTTATATGCATCCAGTCATGTGCCTAAACTACATGCTAGTTCTATTATTTTAATAGAACTTGATACAAATTTTTTGGATAGTCCAAAAGAAATCTTTAATTTGAGTCTTATTCCAACCTAGTGGATATAAGCTTATATAAGAAGGGATGTGTATCTCTTCATAAAAATTCTAATTTAGAACACGCTCCCATATCTTCATATAAAATAACTTTTAGTATAGTTCTTTTTAAGATACTATCCAAAAGTTACTATAACATATATTTTTTCTTAATACTATAATATTTTTATTAATTTTGTTTATTTTCACTTTTCCTATGTGCTTCTTCTTCACTTTTTAAAGTTGCCTCACCATCAGGAAAAATATCTGTCATATAACGTAATAATACAAGTCGAATAAAACCGGCCATAGGTACCCCTATTAGCATACCAATAAGTCCAAATAAATTACCACCTATTAAAATAGCCAATAAAACCACTACAGGATGAAGCTTCACACATTCACCTACTACTTTAGGAACAATGACCCATCCATCTAATTGCTGGATAATCAGCATGGCCCCTACACCATAAATGGCTTTCATAGGATTAGGATCCATAATACCAATAAGTCCGGCTAAAACAAAACCTATAACTGGTCCAAAATAAGGAATTAAATTAAATACTCCTGCTATAATCCCAATAATAATGGCAAAATCTAATCTTAAAATCGTCAAAACAATACTGGTTAAAATAGCAATAATAATAGCATCTAAGATTTGCCCTCTTATATATCCTGAGAATACATAATCAATATCTTTTGCTAATACCTCAATATGATTATATATTTTTCGTTTCACTAAAGAATATGTTAACTTTTTTAAAAATAGTAATGCTCTTGCTTTATCTTGCAAAAGGTAAAATGCAATCACTAGCGCTAACAACCAATTCATTGTATGCACCCCGATAACTGTCAATGAGCGAAACAAATGATTTGAAATACTCATTAAAAAGTGATTAAAATAACCATATACTTTTTGGAGTAAATGCCCTTGTTCACCTATACCAGGTACGCTAGCAAGACCAGCTTCAACACGGGTCAACATATTTTCAAAGTACTGGGTGTATTTATAAAAACTCACCTTCAAACCTTCAATGCTTGTAGAGCCTACCATATCTTGTACATTTAAAACAATAATTAAGACAAATAAACCAATTACTAATAATACTGTTATAAAACTAAGGAGCGTCGCCCATGTACGCATTGGCAGACGCTCCTTGGTTTTATCAGATTTCTTTTTATGTTTGAACGAAATATGCCATTTAAGATTTTTTAAATTTTTGGAACGTACATCATAAAAATTTACAATAGGATCTAATAAATATGCAATAATGATGCCATAAATAAGTGGGGCTAATAATGCAACAAAAATCATTACAATATGCCAGATCCATTCCATAACACTATTTATATTTAAAAGTCCTAAAGTGGCTGCTACAAGAGCAAAACCAGTCCAAAAAACATAAACTGCAAGAGTCAATAAATGATTATTTCGTTCAATTTTCATAATAGGCGCCTCCGAATATTAGTACGCACCTAGTTTTTCCAAAAGTTTAATAAGATATGCATACACACTTTCCATAGAAGAAATACTTGCACGTTCTTGTGGCGAGTGAATATCTTTTACATTTGGGCCAAAACTAATCATATCAAGACCTGGTAGCTTTTCAGAAATAAAACCACACTCAAGGCCAGCATGAATAGCGGTCACATTTGGTTTTTTACCATATAATTCTTCATATAAGGTTGTCGCTATTTCTCTTACTCTAGATTCTGCATTATACTGCCAAGCTGGATAATCTCCTGTTACCTCACAGTGTGCACCAAAGTGGCGACTTAATGCTTCAAGTTTATGGATAATCTCCCATTTACGTGTAGCTACGCTACTTCGCACAGCAGAACCTAGGCGAATTTCTTTTTCTTCAGTTTGTAAAATACCTAAGTTGAGTGAAGTTTGTACAAGTCCTGACATATGTTTGTCATAACCCATAATACCATTAGGAATTGTTAAGATAAAATCAATTACTTTGTTTTTTAAAGTATCTGTAAAGTTTTGTGTTACTTTTGTTACCTTTTGAACTGTGATTTTAATATGCTTATCTTGTACACTATATTCCTCTTTGAAACAACCACTCATTTCAAGTGCTACTTCATTTACAAGTGCTGCATGTTCTGGTGCTACATTAAGTTTTACATCACATTCTCTTGTAATGACATTATCTTTTGTCCCACCTGTAATTTCACAAAGTTTAAAGTTACATCTTGCTCTTAAGGCATCTAAGTAACGTCCCATTAAAATATGTGCGTTGGCGCGTTCATGATGAATTTCAGCACCTGAGTGACCACCTACTAAGCCATTAATCACTACTTCATATGTTTCATCATTTGGGTTTGCTGCCTCCTCTTCTCTAGGAAAAGTCATATAAACCTTTGCACCACCTGCACAACTTACTAGGAATTCACCTTCTATATCCGTATCAAGATTAAGTAAAATACGTCCTTGTAAATACTCAGGATGAAGGGCTGCCACACCTGACATGCCACGTTCCTCATCTGTTGTCATTAAACATTCAAGAGCTGGATGTCTCAGCGTCTTATCCGCTAAAATTGCCATCTGATAAGCAATAGCGATTCCATTATCCGCTCCAAGTGTTGTTCCTCTAGCTGCAAGCCAGTCACCATCTACATATAAGTCTAGGCCGTCTTTCAAGAAGTCATGCTGTGTATCTTTGTTTTTTTCACATACCATATCCATATGGCCTTGTAAAATAACTGTTGGTGCATTCTCAAAACCTTCACTTGCTGGTTTTTTGATATAAATATTGTAGGCTTCATCTTGTCTTACTTCTAAGCCTAAATCATTTGCAAACTGCACCATATAATCACTAATGGCTTTTTCATTTCCAGAACCACGTGGAATATTGCTAATAGCTTCAAAATATTTAAAGATATCTTGTTGTCTTAAATCTTCTAATGTCCTATTTGGCATGTTGTTGCCCTCTTTCTTTAATTTTTAAAACTGTGTATTGGGGCTGGAATTCTCCCCCCACGAGCGATAAAATCATCGCACTTATAAGGATTTACACGCATAATTGGAGCATAACCTAATAAACCTCCAAATTCCACCTGTTCTCCCACTTCTTTACCTATAACAGGAATGAGTCTTACAGCAGTTGTTTTGCCATTAATCATACCGATTGCCATTTCATCTGCAATAATACCCGAAATTGTTTTACTACTTGTACTTCCTGGAATAGCAATCATATCTAAACCTACTGAGCATACACAAGTCATAGCCTCTAATTTTTCAAGTGTTAAAGCGCCACAGCTAGCTGCATCAATCATAGCATGGTCTTCACTTACAGGAATAAATGCCCCACTTAATCCACCTACATATGAAGAGGCCATAACCCCGCCTTTTTTAACACTATCATTAAGTAAGGCAAGAGCTGCTGTTGTTCCTGGTGCACCTGCCTTTTCAAGACCCATTTCTTCAAAAATTTCAGCAATGCTATCACCTACTGCAGGAGTTGGTGCCAAAGATAAGTCAACAATGCCAAATGGCACTTCTAATAAACTTGCTGCTTCTTTAGCAACCATTTGACCTGCACGTGTAATTTTAAATGCTGTACGTTTCACTTGTTCACAAAGTGTTTCAAAATCTGCACCTCTTACACTTTCAAGTGCTTTTTTGACAACACCAGGTCCACTTACACCTACATTTAATACGACGTCTCTTTCACCTACACCATGAAAAGCACCTGCCATAAATGGATTGTCTTCTGGCGCATTACAGAAAACTACAAGTTTAGCACAACCAATACTACCTCTGTCTGCTGTACGCTCAGCTGTTAGTTTAATAATCTCACCAATTCGCCCTACTGCATCCATATTAATCCCTGTGCGTGTACTTCCTACATTAACAGAAGAACATACAAAGTCTGTTACATCTAGAGCTTCAGGAATAGACTCTATAAGCACAGTATCTGCATTTGATGAGCCTTTATGCACAAGGGCAGAAAAACCTCCAATAAAGTTCACCCCTACTGTTTTGGCTGCACGATCCAATGCTTTAGCAATTGGCACATAAGAATTGGCCTTGGTAGCCCCACCAATTAGGGCAATTGGTGTAACTGAAATACGTTTATTCACAATTGGAATACCATATTTTTTTGAAACTTTTTCTCCTGTTTCTACAAGATTTTCTGCCTGTCTTGTAATTTTTTCATAAACATTATTACAGAGTTTATCCATATCTTCACTAATACAATCCATCAAATTGATGCCCATTGTAATAGTACGTATATCTAAATTTGCTTCTTGAATCATTTTATTGGTTTCTTGCACTTCATATTTTGAAATCATTTAATTATTCCTTTCTATGCTAAAAACACCTTCTCTTAATTTCCCCATTATCCTTGAGTTTCGTCTTTATCATATTAAATACGATGCATGCTATCAAAGATTTCTTCGTGCTGTAATTTAATACTTACACCAATTTGTTCACCAAGTTTCTCTAAAGCATCTACAATTTCAATAAAGTCATTTTTTGAATTTGTAAGATCTACTATCATCATCATATTAAAGTAGCCTTGTACAATTGTTTGTGAAATATCTAAAATATT
>JAZKZQ010000170.1:0-9138 GCA_045612745.1 Cellulosilyticum sp.
TGATAAAATGAAAACATAAACTCAAAGCTGTGGGTTTATAATGTTATAAATAAGAGAGGGAATGTTATGGAAGATATTATTAAGCAAATTGTCCAAATTGATTCTGTAGCGCTCAATACGAAAAAGCTAAACGAGGAAAGCTTAAAGCTTAAACGAGAGCAATATGAGAAAGAAATAAGCGACTATAGGGAAGAAATGTTAACACATGCTTATAAAAGAGCAGATGAGGTATATGAGCAGGTTGTTAGTGGGGGTACACAGCAATATGAATTAGAAGAAGAAAAATGTAAGAAGGTAGTGTTAGGTTTAAAAAATCGCTATTTACAAATTGAAGAAATATTATTAAAGAATACATTCAATGAACTTTTTGGAGTGGAGGGATAATATGAATCCTTTTGCATCCTATAATGCGATTAATACAAAATTAAGTGCAAAACGTAGAACTTTTCTTTCCGATAAGGAGTGGCGAAAAGCAACTGAATTAAAAACTGTATCTCAGATGATTGAATTTCTAAAAAAGCGTGAAGGATATATAGATATTTTTTCAAATTATAAGATGGAAGAACTTCATCGTGGAGATTTAGAAGTATTGCTAGAGCGTTATATGATAACGCAAATAGAATCTATATTACATTATTATACAGGTAGTTATAAAGAATTCTTTAAAGTATTTTTAATGGAATATGAGATTAATGATTTACAACTAATACTTCGTACAATTGCTAGAAATGAAGATAAAAGTCAAATTGAAAGATATTTTGTACATTCTAAGAAATATACAAAATGTAATTATCAAAGACTTTTAAGTAGCAAAACTGTAGGACAGTTTATAGATGCCCTAAGTGGTACTATTTATTATGAAACGCTTAAGACAATGGTCCAAGAAGATGTGCATAAGCGTGAATTTCATATGGAGATGAAGTTATATATACTATTTTATAAGAGTTTAATGGAAGGTATTAATAATCTAGAAAAGAAGGATCAAGAGATAGGTAGAAAGATAGTAGGCACAAAGGCAGATTTTATCAATATTCAGTGGATTTATCGTGCAACAAAATATTATGCAATTAGCCCCGAAGAAATATTAATTTATAGTTTACCTTTTGGAAATAAGTTAACCTATCAGAAATTAAAAACCCTATGTTATGCCAAAAATTTAGAGGAATTTAAGGCGGCTGCTATGAAACTTAGTGGTTATCTATTATTTGCAGAAACAGAGGATCAATTTTTAGACCAGAGCATTCATAAATTTATTTATCAATCTATGCAGCCATATCTTAGAGGTGATGAGAGTATAGCAAAAACTTTAGCCTATATTTACACGTTACAACTAGAAATCCACGATCTTACATCATTAACAGAAGGCATCAGATATGCATTGCCAGAAACTGAGCTAAGTAAATATTTAGTTCATAACTTATAATGAGCGGAGGAAGCTACACATGGCTATTGAGAAGATGAAACTCTTAAATCTAGTGGGTGCACTAGATGAAGAAAATGCAATACTACAAGAGCTTGTTCTTTGCGAAAATCTTCATTTAAACATGGAGCATAGTGACGCATATGACAATAATTATATTATGCATGAGTATGAAGCCATGATGCCTAGCGGCACAGTTACAAGAAAGGAAGAAAATTACTCGGAAATAGAAGGTAAACTTGGTGAAATAATAAATCAAGTGGACAAGATGAGTAGTGATTTAGGAGTTAAAATCAAAGTCGCTAAAGAGGGCATTAAGTCTTACACAAAGGAGCAAGCTATTAAAGATTTTGAAGGACTTCAGGAGCAAATAGGTTCAATTCTTGAGGCTATTAATCAAAAGAAAGCAAGAATAAATGAGTTGAAGTTACTTGATGAAAGATTAGGCTATATTACTAAGGATATTGATTTTACTATATTAAATAAGCTAAATTATTTTGAATATGAAATAGGGATGTTATCGAAAGATAATAGAGTACATATAAGAAAAAATTATGAGAATATTAGTGCACTCGTTTTTGAAATTGGTGAGATTCAAGACAGTAGAGAAGATATTTATATTGTGATTTATCTAAGTGAATTTAAAGATGAAACACAAAAAATATTAAAGTCCTTAAGTTGGAGTAAGCTAGATATTCAAACGGAGCTAGTGGGTAATGCCTTGTGTACACGAAAAGAGTTGAGTTCTAAAATAAGTGTATTAGAAAAGCAAATTGAACGTCTAGAAAAAGATGTATTTGAAAACAAGGAAGAGACCATTCTTCTTTTAAATAGAATTTACTCTAGGGTGCAGTTAGAACTAAAAATTTATGCTTTAAAAGGACAAATCTTTAGAGGTAATAATGTTTTTGTATTAAATGCCTGGATTAGGGCGAAAGACTATGATGTCTTAGAAGAGCATGTTGCAGGTGTTACAGATAAGTATGTAATGCTTTCAAAAGATCCTAAAGAGTTAGAGCATTTTGTAATGCCACCTACAGAACTTAAAAATAATTGGTTCTGTAAGCCGTTTGAAATGATTGTTAAGTTATATGGTTTACCCACATACAATGAGATTGATCCTACACCATTTTTAGCTATTACATTTTGTTTAATGTTTGGCATAATGTTTGGAGATGTGGGTCAAGGTGCCATTTATTTCTTAGTAGGATGTATACTTGCTAAAAAAATGCCTATACCAGGGGGGATTTTAAAACGTTTAGGTGGTACCTCTATTATTTTTGGGTTTATATATGGTAGCATATTTGGCCTAGAAGACATTCCTGTCATTAAAGATATAGCACGTGTACATGGGGGTCCCCTGAATACTAAAAATATTATGCCAATCTTAATAGTAGGTGTGGCATTTGGTGTGGCAGTACTAACTGCTTCATTCATAATTGGTATTATCAATTGTCTCAAAAGGCGAGATATAGAAGGGGCACTATTTGGTAAAAATGGTGTGGCAGGATATTTATTCTTTATGGGTTTTATATGTACAGCTTTATGTATTGTGAAGATTATTCCAGTATCCGTCATTGTACCAGTGATAGTGATGGTTTTAATGATGGCCATTATGGTACTTAAAGAACCATTAGCACATTGGGTAGAAGGGGAAAAAGAGCTCATTAAGGGTGAAACAAGTGCATACTTTGTAGAAAGTGGATTTGAAGGTTTTGAAACATTACTTTCTACCCTTAGTAATTCTATTTCATTTATTCGTGTAGGTGCCTTTGCACTCAACCACGCAGGCCTTTTTCTTGCCTTTTCTGTTATGGCAAGTTTAGTACCTTATTGGTGGCTTAAAATTTTAATAATTATTATAGGAAATATACTTATTTTAACACTTGAAGGTTTAGTTGTATTTATTCAAGGGTTAAGACTTCAGTATTATGAAATGTTTAGTAAGTATTTTGGTGGTGATGGTATACCTTATACCCCACTAAAAATAGAAGAAAAGCAATAAGAATAATTTATTTTTAAGAATTAGAGAGGATGAAATGAAATGATAAAATCAATACTTTTTTTAGCAGTATTTATAGCATTAGGAACAATTTTTTATGGTATTAAAATGATGAGATCACAAAAAAGCGGTAATTTAAGAAATACAATGCTTACATCAGTAGGTTTATTTAGTGCAATGGTTGTAGCTTTTGTAGTTGTAGGTGCAGGAGATATTATGGCAGCAGAGGTGGCATCAAGTAGTGCGCTTTCTTTTGGTGATGGTTTAAAATATATAGCAGCTGCGCTTAGCACAGGTCTTGCAACAATGGGTACAGGTCGTGCAGTTGGTTCAGTAGGTGCTTCAGCTATTGGAGCTGTTTCAGAGGATTCAACAATTTTAGGTAAAACACTGATTTTCGTTGGTATGGCAGAAGGTATTGCTATTTACGGCATGATTATTTCTATTCTCATTCTCTTTATCTAAATAGCTATATAGCATTACGATATAGAGAATAAGTGACTGGAGGGTAGTTATGAAATCATTCTTATTAAGTGATAATCATGATACTTGGGTAGGTATGAGACTGGCTGGTGTAGATGGCGTTGTACTTCATGAAAGAGAAGACGTATTAAAAACCCTTAAAGCAGCTACAGTGAACCCAGAGATTGGTATTATCCTACTTACAGAAAAAATAGTAGACATGGTTCAAGATGAGGTCATGGACTACAAGTTGAAAAATAAGAAGCCATTAATTATAGAAATTCCAGATAGACATGGTACAACTAGAGGTACTGATAGAATTACTAATTATATCAGGGAGTCTGTAGGAATTCGTATATAGAGGTGAAGAAAGATGGTTACAATTGAACAAAAATTAACCTTGTTTTCAAAGCTTTTAAATCAAGAATTAAAAGAAGATGTAGATAAAAAAGCAAAAGAGCTTGAGAAAGAATATGAGGCAAAAATTACTGAAAGTAAATATAGAGTTGATAGAGAAGCCGCAGATATTATTGATGATGCTAGAAGACGTGGCGAAGCAAAAAAAATCGAGCTTATTAGTAAGGGTAAAATGAGCAGTAAGAAACAAGCAATGCTTATAAAAGAAGAAGTAGTTGTTCGCTTTATAGAAGCACTTGTAGAACGTACAAGAAACTTTACGGCTCAACCTAATTATAAAGTTTACTTAGAAAATACAATGAAGCAATTAGATGAGCTGCGAAATTATGAAAATCCTTTAATAGTGTATATGACAGAAAAAGATATTTCTCTATATATGAATCTGGTGAAAAATGGTCTAGTAGATATAGGGATTAAAGCAGAACAGATTCAATTTGAAGAAGCTACAAGTGATATTTTAGGAGGATTAATTATTGCAGATCCTATACTCAATATGAAAATAGATATGAGTATGCGTAGTATTATTGAAGAGTCTAAAGAACGCATAGTAGAACTTATAACCATAGCTTTAGGAGAGGCTGGTGAATGCGGTGAGTAATTACGGCATAGTAGAACTTATAAATGGACCGGTTGTAAAAGGAACTGGCATGTCAAACTTTAAAGTTAATGAGATGGTTACAGTTGGTGAGAGACAACTTATAGGTGAGGTTGTTTCATTAGATGGTGATATAGCTACAGTTCAGGTATATGAAGAAACAGAAGGACTTAGGGCTGGGGAGTATATTACATCCACAGGTGCACCACTTTCATTAACACTTGGCCCAGGTATGCTGAGTAATATGTTTGATGGTATTCAAAGACCATTAAAGAAAATTCAAGAGTTTTCAGCAGATTTTATTCCAGAAGGTATTGGGCTTTTATCACTAGATGAAGAAAAAGAATGGGATGTAAAGTTAACTGTTCAGGGAGGAGACTTCTTATCAGGAGGGTTCCCTTATGCAGAAGTACAAGAAACACAAAGTATATTGCATAAGATTATGGTACCGCCACATCTTAAAGGGACTATCGTTGAAGTAAAGCCAAGTGGTAAATATCGTATTAATGATACTGTGGCAGTTTTAGAAACACCAAGTGGTGAAAGGGTGAATTTGACATTAGTTCAAAAGTGGCCAGTGCGTAAACCAAGGCCTATTGAAAGTCGTATTCCTATATATAAACCACTTGTAACAGGGCAACGTGTTATTGATACATTTTTCCCTATTGCAAAAGGTGGTACAGTAGGACTTCCAGGAGGATTTGGTACAGGGAAAACAGTTACCCAGCATCAACTTGCTAAATGGAGTGATGCGGATATTATTGTTTATATTGGATGTGGGGAACGTGGTAATGAGATGACCAATGTACTTGAAGAGTTCCCAGCACTTATTGACCCTAGAACAAATAGACCACTTATGGAGAGAACAATCCTTATTGCTAATACTTCAAACATGCCTGTTGCAGCGCGTGAAGCAAGTATTTATACAGGGATTACAATGGCAGAATACTTTAGAGATATGGGGTATGATGTTGCTATTATGGCAGACTCTACTTCAAGATGGGCAGAGGCCCTTCGTGAAATCTCAGGGCGACTTGAAGAGATGCCAGCAGAAGAAGGGTATCCAGCATATTTACCATCACGCCTTGCGCAGTTCTATGAAAGAGCTGGTTGTGTGCATACATTAGGTGGGGATGAAGCATCTGTTACAATTATCGGTGCAGTTTCACCAGCTGGTGGAGACTTCTCAGAACCAGTTACTGAAAATACAAAACGTTTCGTAAGTGCCTTTCTTGCTTTAGATAAGAAGTTAGCTTATGCAAGGCATTATCCATCTATTAATTATTTAACAAGTTATAGTGGTTATGTATCACTACTAAGTGAATGGTATAAAGAGAATGTAGCCCCAGATATGATTGCCCTTCGTGGTAAGATGGTAAGACTT
This sequence comes from Cellulosilyticum sp., assembly GCA_045612745.1. Classification (GTDB taxonomy): domain Bacteria; phylum Bacillota; class Clostridia; order Lachnospirales; family Cellulosilyticaceae; genus Cellulosilyticum. The sequence continues at coordinate 6,281 of JAZKZQ010000170.1, forward strand.
TTACAAGAAGAAGAGAAGCTCAATGAAATTGTACAATTAGTAGGTGAAGATGTACTGCCAAATGATCAGTGCCTTGTACTTGAGATTGCAAGAACTATCAAAAGAGGCTTTTTACAACAAAATGCGCTTCACAAAGATGACACATATGTTTCATTAGAAAAGCAATATAAGATGCTACATGTCATTGATGATTTATATGAAAATGCCCTTAAATGTATAAAGATGGGAATACCTATTTCAACTATTCGTAAAGAACCAGTTTTTGAAGATGTTGTTAAGATGAAATATGATGTACCAAACGATAATATTGGTATGTTAGATGAACTTAGAATTAAAATCGTTAATGACTACAAAGCATTAATGGAAAAATATCAATAGGGAAAGGAAGAGTGTAAAATGAGAAAAGAATACTTAAAACTTGATAAAGTAGAAGGACCACTCATTGTCCTTTCCAATATTGATGGTGTCGCCTATGATGAAATCGTAAATATTAAGTTAGACAATGGGGAAATGCGTAAAGGGAAAGTTATTAAAGTAGAAGGAAAAAATGTTGTTGTACAAGTTTTTGAAGGTACGGCTGGTATTTCTACTAATAATGTGGCTGTTAAGTTTACAGGTGAACCATTGAAATTACCACTTTCAAAAGAAATCTTAGGACGTTCTTTTAATGGAATTGGTGAACCGGTGGATGGTGCTTACCAAATTATTTCTAAGAATAAATACAATGTAAATGGGCGTCCCATTAATCCAGTAGCACGTCGTTATCCAAGAAACTTTATTCAAACAGGTATTTCTGCAATTGATGCATTAATGACACTTATACGTGGTCAAAAATTGCCTATCTTCTCTGGAAATGGTATTGCCCATAATGAGCTTGCAGTACAAATTGTGAAACAAGCAAAAATAGAGGGGGCAAATGCGGACAACTTTGCCGTAGTATTTGGTGCTATGGGTGTACGTCATGATGATGCAGCTTACTTTACAAGAAGCTTTGAAGCTGCAGGGGTTCTTGATCATGTCGTTATGTATTTAAATTTAGCTGATGATCCTATTACAGAAAGAATTTCAACACCACGTTGTGCACTTACTGCTGCTGAATATTTGGCATTTGAGGAAAATATGCATGTGTTAGTAGTACTGACGGATATGACAAGTTACGCAGAAGCTTTACGTGAGATGTCTTCAACTCGTGGGGAGGTACCTTCTCGTAAAGGTTATCCAGGTTATTTATATAGTGATTTATCTACTATCTATGAACGTGCAGGGATGTTAGAAGGAAAAGAAGGCTCTATTACAATGATTCCAATCTTAACTATGCCTAATGATGATATTACGCATCCAATTCCTGACCTAACAGGCTTCATTACAGAAGGGCAAATTGTTCTTAACCGTGAACTGAATCAAAAAGGTATTTATCCACCAATTGATGTATTACCATCACTTTCACGTCTTATGAAAGATGGTATTGGAGAAGGTTATACAAGAGATGACCATGCAGATTTATCTAACCAAATCTTTTCTTCATATTCCCATGTACAAGATGTTAGATCACTAGCACAAATCATCGGTGAAGATGATCTAGGGGATGTAGATAAAATGTATTTGAAATTTGGTAAAGCTTTTGAAGAAACCTTCGTAGCACAGGGTGCAAGTGAAAATAGAAGTATGATAGAAACGTTAGAACTTGGTTGGAAACTTTTATCTATCTTACCAAAATCAGAATTAGATAGATTAGATCCAGAACTGATTGAGAAACACTATAAAGGTAAAGAGGACTGATAACTTATGGCTGTTCTTATCGCACCAACCAAATCCAACCTTATTAAAGCCAAGTCTTCCTTAGAACTTTCTAATAAAGGCTTTGAACTTTTAGATAAAAAGCGAAACGTTTTAATCAAAGAAATGATGAACCTTGTAGACCGTGCTAAAGCTATTCAAGGAAGTATTTATACAGTCATTCAAGAGGCTTATGATTACTTACAACAAGTGAATGTAAGTGTCGGCATCAAGAATGTGGAAAACTTAGCTAAAAGTATTCCAAAGGATGAAGAATTTGAAATTCTTTTAAAGAGTGTTATGGGTGTGGATATTCCAACGATTAAATATGAGAAACAAAAGATTATACCAAGTTATGGTTTTCATAATAGTACTGTGGCACTTGATGCAGCAGCAGAGAAGTTCCGAGAAGCACGTTATATGATGTATGAATTAGCTGAGATTGATAATTGCATTTTCAGATTAGCAAAAGAAATTCAAAAAACGCAAAAACGTACAAATGCATTGCAACATATTCAAATACCAAAGTATAAAGAGCAAGTTAAATATATTCAAGAAGCACTTGAAGAAAAAGAACGTGAAGATTTCTTTAGACTTAAGCGTGTAAAAGGAAGAAGTAATGCATAAATCATATTCAGACTACAGTATACATATGATATAGTAAGAATTGGAAGTTAAAGTTTTAAATTTCCCTTGCAAAAAAAGTAGAAAATGATATAATAAAGACAAGTTAAAAACAAAGCGAAATAACCTGGGATGTACGACAACCTGTTATTTTGAACCTACAAATTGTGCAAGGGAGTCTGATTTCCCATGCGAGCTATGCTAGGCCGCAAGATAATTCCCTTTGGGCAGCGGAAAGCAAAATGCGCAGGAAGGACACCCACCTAGACTAGTCTAGGGCGTCAAAATTGCAGGACCGGCATTTTGGGAAAATCGTTAAAAAAGGGAGTGTCGCGAAACTATAAAATAGTTTCGTGGCACTCTTTTGCTATGTATATAACTGGAAGTTTATATCTATATTTAGAAATTTATCTTAATTTTAGCCTACTTTAATAAGCCTATGATTATTACTGTTAAAA
>JAZKZQ010000171.1:0-1972 GCA_045612745.1 Cellulosilyticum sp.
GTACAACAGGTGCAAACGTTAATGTGAATACATTTAAAGAAAAAGTAAACAATGTAGAGGGCACATACCTATTCGAGTTTTTCGGAACAGACTGGAAGCTGAATTATTCTGCAATTACATTAAGTGACTATGGCATTGTAGCAGAGGGTACAGCTGTAGACGGTGATAAGATTAGTGTTGCTTTTACAGCAGATGGCACTAAGCCGGTATATCATCGTATGCAAGGCTTTACAGATATGAGTAAATCTCTTAACCCTAAAGAGTATTCTCGCCAATATGTAGACGAATACTTTGAGCAAACAGACGTTGTTGGCTTCTCCCCTTCTATTGCTTATGGTTTTGATCAATACAAAGGCAATGTGGTGCATGATGAACTTGTAAAACTTAGCGATAACGAAGCAATCGGTACAGATGCTGTAAGAACGATTGTAATTGTAGACTTTACAAAAGAAACAGCAAACACAGGCGAATACTTAGCTGTAGCTAGAGAATTCTCTGTAATTCCAGATAGCGAAGGTGGTTCTATGGATGCTTATACATATAGCGGTACATTTAAAGTAAAGGGCGATAAAATCGAGGGCACAGCTACAACAACAGATAACTGGCAAACACTCGAATTTGTACAAGCTTAATTTTTGAAAGGTGGTTAACTCTATGATTATTAATGGTAAAGAATTTGATTTTGATATCGCAGATGCTGATTGCATGGAAAGATACGAAAACGCATTACAAGAAATGCAAGAAAGCAGCAAAAATATGCAAAGAGTAGCAAGCAATGCTGAAATGCTTAGAAAATCATGTGGATTAGTACACGACTTTTTTAATAAAGTATTAGGCGAAAATGCAGCTAACACACTCTTTGATGGAAAGATGAATTTTAGAGTATGCTTCCAAGTATACGAAGAATTTGTAGACGCTTGCACAGAAGAATGCCAAGAGTTAACTAATGCTTTAAGTAAATATTCTTCTAATCGTGCACAGCGTAGAGAAAAATAATGAACATTCTAATTGATAAGTTGCCTTCTACCCTAAAAGTAGGGGGCAATTTTTATAAAATCAATTCAGATTTTAGAACATCTATCTTATTTGAATTGATGATGCAAGATAGAAGCTTGAGTAATCAAGAAAAACTAATAGCAGCTATAGAGTTGTATTACAAAGAAATACCGCAAGACTTAGGCGAAGCTATTAATCAAATCGTTTGGTTTTATAAATGTGGTAAAGAAGAAAAGGTTAAAGAGGATAGCGATAATGGCACCAACACGCAGAAACAAATATACTCATTCGAATATGATGCGGAATACATCTATTCGGCTTTCCTTAGCCAATACAGGGTTGATCTACAAGATGCAGAGGACTTGCATTGGTGGAAATTTAAAGCAATGTTTCAAGGCTTGAATGACAACAATGAAATAATCAAGATTATGGGTTATAGAGCCTTGGATCTAAATGAAATTAAAGACAAAAAGCAAAAAGCACATTATAGAAAACTTAAAAATTTATACAAGCTACCAGATAATAGAACAGAAGCGGAAAAAGAGCAAATGGTAGCAGATGCTTTTGCTAGTTTGTTCTAGGAGGGAACATGCGAAAATGGTTTATATGTCCACAATGTGGGCAAAAGATACTACAATTTGATGAAAAAGCACAATGTAAAGGCTTTTATATCAAGTGTAAAAAATGTAAAAAAGAAATTGAAATCAAAAAATAGTTTCTGAGCCGTTGAGCCGTAGAAGGGATTTTTTAAGAATGGCAGACGGTTCTGTAATCATTGATACCCTTTTGAATAGCGAGGGTTTTGAAAAAGGTTTAGACAGTTTAAATGGTATCGCCAAAAAAGGATTGAACGGAATAACAACACTTGCTAAAGTAACAGCAACAGCAGTTGCAGCAATAAGCACAGCTATGGCAGGGGTAGGGGTAAGTGCAGCAAAGACAGTAGATGAATGCAAGGGAAGTCGGAGGCCAAGCG
>JAZKZQ010000172.1:0-18205 GCA_045612745.1 Cellulosilyticum sp.
TACAATGCCCTCAATTTTTATGAAAGAATGTAAAAAAGTAAATGAGGACATTGTATACAGGAAATACATTCTCATTGACTTTGTATTTTAGAAGAGTTTATAATAATATCAAATAAGTCAATGATATTAAGGGAGCGTACAATGAATTCGATTATACTCAAAGGGAGAGCGAAGATTAATTTAACACTAGATGTAGTTGGTAGACGAGAAAATGGTTATCATGATTTACAAATGATTATGCAGAGTATAAACCTATATGATACTATTTTAATTCGTAAAACAAAAACACAAGGTATTCGTTTAACTGCAAATTATTCGTGGCTTCCAGTAAATGAAAAGAATATAGCATATAGAGCAGCTCAGTTATTCTTTGAAGAATCAGGGATTCGTGGTGGTGTGGCGATTGAGATTACTAAGAGAATACCAGTAGCAGCAGGACTTGCAGGTGGAAGTACTGATGCAGCTGCTACACTAGTAGGGCTTAACCGATTATATGAAACATACTATTCAAAGCAAAAACTTATGGAAATGGGACTTAAATTAGGAGCGGATGTGCCATTTTGCATTTTAAGAGGCACAATGTTGGCAGAAGGAATTGGTGAAGAACTAACAGCATTACCATCAATTCCACATACACATGTTGTCATTGTAAAACCACCAGTAAGTGTATCAACAGCAACAGTGTATAAGAACTTAAATTTAGATAATATAAAAAGACATCCAAATACAGAAATAGTAATTCAGGCATTAAAAGAAAGAAATGTACAAAAGATTGCCCATAATATGGCAAATGTCTTAGAAGAAGTAACTATTCCAATGCATCCGATTATTGAAGAGATAAAAGAAGGACTTATGGCACAAGGGGCAATGGGAGCTATGATGAGCGGTAGTGGTTCAGCAGTATTTGGTTTATTTGATACTAAAGAAGCTGCCCAAAGAGCAGCGAAGTATTTTAAGATGAATTGTGGAATGAGAGAAGTATATGCAACCACAACTTATTCAAAACTCGAAACTAATAAAAAACGTGTAAGAAGAAAAGGCAAGAAGCAGAAAAGAGGGGTTAAAGAATGCTAGAGGATACTTATAATATGAAGATAAATGAGTATTTACCATTGCGTGATATTGTATTTCAAACATTAAGAAATGCAATTATTACAGGTGAACTTCAACCAGGTGAACGTTTAATGGAAACACAATTAGGTGAAAGATTAGGTGTAAGCCGTACACCTATTAGAGAAGCTATTCGTAAATTAGAACTAGAAGGTCTCGTAGTCATGGTACCTAGAAAAGGGGCACAAGTAGCACAATTTACTGAAAAGGATATTCAAGATGTATTAGAAGTTAGAGGAGCTTTAGAAGCCTTGGCAGCAAAAATTGCGTGTAAACGAATGGATGATCGTGCATTCTTAAAGTTACAGCTTGCAATAGCAGAATATAGTTATGCGGCTAAAAATAAAGATTTAGAAATGATGATTGAGAAGGATGTAGAATTCCATGAAATCATTGTAGGTGCAACACAAAATGATAAATTGATTCAAATCTTTAATAATTTAAGAGAACAAGTAAATCGTTATCGTATTACTTATTTAAAAAATACAGAAGATGCAGAATCCGTACAGGCAGAGCACTTAGAGATTTTAGAGGCACTTAAAAATAAAGATGAAGAACTTGCAAGTAGTTTAGCTTCTAAACATATTCAAACACAATGTAATTCAATTACAGATTATGTACGTCAACAATTTAAATAGGATAAGTATATAAAATCGTGGGATGTTAGAAATAGCATCTCACGATTAGTTATATTTGTAACTAATTTGTGGTCTAAAAGTTTTTTTGCAATCTAAAAGATAATTTTTATTTATATGCAGCAAAATATAAAATACTATATAAAATCATTCATAAATGACAGATACTGGTAAAAGTAATAGATGAAAACAGCAGTTGTGCAGGAGAAAATGAGCAGCTAGCCTGTTCCTTTTTTTATATGCAAAAAAAAAATCAGAAAAGATAATTAAAATAAAAAATATTTATAAAATAATAGTATTGAATAGTAGCATTATAAGATAATTAATGTTAAAATATAGACAATAAAAATCAAATAAGCTTTAGCCAAGGAGGAAAGTAATAGATGGATTATAAAGCAAGCTATCAACAATGGTTAGAAAGTGGAATGATAGATGAAGAAATCAAGGCAGAATTAGCAGGCCTTACAGATGAAAAAGAAATTGAAGATAGATTTTATAAGAACTTAGAATTTGGAACAGGTGGACTTAGAGGCAAAATTGCAGCTGGTACAAATCGTATGAATGTCTATACTGTTGGCAAAGCAACACAAGGGTTAGCACAATATTTAGTAACAACATTTGATGCACCAAGTGTAGCAATTGCGTATGACTCTAGAAATAAATCAGATGTATTTGCAAGTGAAGCAGCTAAAGTACTTACAGCAAATGGTATTAAAGTTTACTTATATGAAAGTTTACGTCCTACACCAATGTTATCATTTGCAGTAAGACACTTAGGAGCAAAAGCAGGTATTGTACTTACAGCATCTCACAATCCTAAAGAATACAATGGTTATAAAGTATATGGTAGTGATGGTGGCCAATTAACAGATAATGCAGCTAATACAGTATTAGGCTACATTAATGAAACAGATATCTTTGGTGGTATCAAAACTATGAGTTTAGAAGATGCTGAAAAACAAGGACTTCTTGTTTATATAGGTGAAGATGTAGATCAGGCATACTATGAAAAAGTAACAGAGCTTGTAATTAATAAAGAGCTTGTTAAAGAAAAAGCATCTGAACTTAATATTATTTACACACCAATTCATGGTAGTGGTAATATTCCAGTGCGTACAATGCTTAATAAATTAGGTTATACAAATGTACATGTTGTTAAAGAACAAGAATTACCAAATGGTAACTTCCCAACAGCACCATATCCTAATCCAGAGAATCCACAAGTATTTGAAATTGCTATTGAAATGGCAAAAGAAATTGGCCCAGATCTTATCTTTGGGACAGATCCAGACTGTGACCGTATTGGTGTAATCGTTAAAGAGGATAGTGGTGAATATAAAGTATTAACAGGTAACCAAGTAGGTGTACTTTTATCTGATTATATGCTGAATGCTAGAAGAATAGGTGGTATTTTAAGTCCTAAAGATACACTTATTAAAACAATCGTTACAACAGAAATGGTTGCAAAAGTAGCTGAATCCTATGGGGCACAGTTAATGAATGTATTAACAGGATTTAAGTATATTGGTGAAAAAATTGAGGAATTTGAACAAACAGGTTCTAATACCTTCGTACTTGGTTTTGAAGAAAGTTATGGTTATTTATCAGGTGGTTTTGTAAGAGATAAGGATGCTGTTATTGCATCAGTACTCATTGCTGAAATGGCACTTTATTATAAAACACAAGGTAAAAACTTAGCACAAGCACTTCATGATTTATTTGAAAAATATGGCTTCTATAAAGAAGCTCTTGTATCAATTGAGATGGAAGGTAAAGATGGGCAAGAAAAGATTGCTGAGATGATTACAGCACTTAGAAATAACGCTCCATCAGAGGTTGCAGGTGTAGCAATTAATGTGGCAGAAGACTACAAATTATCAACAAGAACAGATAAAGTAGCTGGAACTACAGAGATAATTAATTTGCCAAAATCAAATGTACTTAAATTTATTTTAGCAGATGACAGTTGGTTTGTAATTAGACCATCTGGTACAGAACCAAAAGTAAAAATCTATGCATCAGTAGTAGGAAGAGATGCAGAAGATGCAGAAGTTAAGAGTGAAGCATTTGTAAAAGCGATTAAAAAAATACTTAATGTATAGATTATAGAAATTAGTTCCGTTGAGGGACTCCTATCATCAGCTAGGAGTCTCTCAGTTTTTTTTAGAACAGGATGATTAGAAAACACATAAATAAGGACAAAAAAGCATTAACTAGATATATGAAAGACCAACAGTTTGATGAAACAATCATGTAGGAGGCATATAGATGTTAAAGATAAGTCCAGTGTTTAAAGATTATATTTGGGGTGGCACAAAACTTAAAACTTTATATAACAAAAAAAGTGATTTAGATATTGTAGCTGAAAGCTGGGAACTTTCAATACATAAAGATGGTCAGTGTACTATAGCAGAAGGACCAGATGCTGGAAAAACATTATTGGAGTATATTAAAGAAAAGGGGAGTAATGTCTTAGGTGAACATGCAGGATGCAGTGAGGAATTGCCTATTTTAATTAAGCTTATAGATGCTAGAGATAATCTGTCCATTCAAGTACATCCAGATGATGAGTTTGCTGCAACTTATGAAGGGGATCATGGGAAGACAGAAATGTGGTATATCCTAGAAGCTGAAGAGGGTGCACAACTGGTTTATGGATTTAAGAAAGATATGACCAGGGAGGAGTTTAAGGAACGTATAATAAGTAATACATTAACAGATGCACTTAACTATGTAGATGTAAAGAAAGGTGATGTTTTTTTCATTCAGCCAGGTACAATGCACGCTATTGGAAAAGGGATTTTGATTGAAGAAGTACAGCAAAGTTCTAATGTAACTTATCGTGTATATGATTATGGTAGAACAGGAGCAGATGGTAAACCTAGAGAACTACATATTGATAAAGCTATGAAAGTGACAAAATTAGAAAAGGCACATAAAGCAAAAAGTGAATATACTTTAGAACAAGAAGAGGGGTATGCAAAAGGTGTTCTTGCGAAATGTAAGTATTTCATCGTAGAACGTTTAGATATTATGAAGGAAATTGCTATGTATTGTGATGAAAGTTCTTTTCATTCTCTTCTAGTGACAGAAGGAAATCTTAAAATTTATTCAGATGAGGAGGTACTTGAAGCTAAAAAAGGGGAGAGTATTTTCATACCAGCAGGTTCAGGAAATTATAAAATTCAAGGTAAAGGTCAAGTAATTCTTTCAACTATTTAATCCTAGTTTTTCTATATAGAAAAATGATATATATATAGGATTAAAAATCTATTTTTTATTATATGTATTATTTTTTGAATTTTTTGGTTATATTTTAGAGGTGGGAGCAAATAAGAATAGATAGGGCTTAAATAAATATAGATAGCATTAATCTCATCCCTTATAATAAAAGATAGCAATACTGGAGTAGTGATGTTAATAGGAGGAGAAAAATGAAGGTTTTAATATCGACGGACGCATTTTTACCTATGGTAAATGGAGTTGTGACTTCAACGCTTAACTTGTGTGAGGAACTTACGAACCTAGGTCATGATGTAAGGATTCTAGCTTTAGCTAGTGATCATCATTCAAAGAGAGTAGGTAATGTATATTATATTCATTCTTTTGGGGTAAAATTTTATCCTAATGCAAGGGCGACAGTTGCATATCGTAATCGATATATTAAGGAGATTATGGACTGGCAACCTGATATTATTCATACACAGACAGAGTTTTGTACATTCTTTATTGCTAAACGTATTGCTAAAAAGTTAAACATCCCAATAGTTCATACTTATCACACAATGTATGAGCATTACACAAATTATTTCATAAAGAGTGAGGTAGTTGGCCATAAGGCAGTGATGCTTTTTTCAAAAGAAATTATAAAAGGGGTAGAGGCTGTTATTGCACCTACTATGAAAACTAAAAATACATTAGAGCACTATGGTGTGCAGACACCTATTGAAGTAATTCCAACAGGGCTCAAATTAGATAAGTTTCAAAAACCTATGTCTTATGAAGAACGCACAGTTCTTAGAAAAAACTTAGGAATTAATGAAATAGATAAGGTTTTAATTACTGTAGGTAGACTAGGTAGTGAAAAAAATATAGATGAAATTCTTTTTAATATGGTAGAAGTATTAAAAAAACATGAAGATGTAAAACTCCTAATAGTAGGAGATGGTCCATATAGAGAAACATTAGAAAAAGAGACACAAAACTTACAAATCCAAGATAATGTAATATTTACAGGAATGGTACCTCTTGATAAAGTAGATAGATACTATAAGCTAGGTGATATTTTTGTAAGTGCTTCTATAAGTGAAACACAAGGACTCACATATATTGAAGCATTAAGTAGTGGGTTGCCACTACTATGTCGTGAGGATGATTGTTTACATGGTGTATTAGAGGAAGGTAAAAATGGTTTTTCATATAACTCTAAAGAAGAATGCCTGGAGTATTTGTATACACTTCTTAAAGATGAACAGTTATGTGATGTCTTGGGTAGGAATGCAATTCAAAGTGCCGAGAAGTTTAGTTCAAAGGTTTTTGGTAAGTCTGTAGAAGATTTATATGAAAAGGTAGTAGATGAATACAAGAAGAGTACTTATAATTATGAAAATACCTTAAGTGTATAGAGGAAAACGTATGTACTGATAACTTGTTTTAAGATTTTTACTAAATAAATAAATTAAATATTGTTAAATATTCAGAAATAAAATAATTGACAAATATATATTTGAAACATAAAATATATTTAACAAAACACTAATACACTTTAAAGTGATGAAGAGAAAGAGTATAATGCGAGTGACTCACAGAGAGTTCCCGGTTGGTGAGAGGGGCGAGGAGAAGGCATTAGAATACATCTTGGAGTGCTATCTCGAAAAGGTAACTTATTAGGGATAGACGGTAAGCACCCGTTATCGTGCAGAAGTATGACTAGGAAGATGCCTAGTGTACTTCAAGAGGCTATGATTGTGAGGTCATAGTAAATAAAGGTGGTACCACGGGAAAGATTATAACATGGTGTTATAAGTAGCTCTCGTCCTTTGAAGAATTATCGTTCAAAGGACGAGGGCTTTTTTTGTCCTAGAACAACCTAAACTTAAATAAGGAGATGGGGAAATGAAAGGGTTATGTTTGGTATTGTTCATAGCAATAATGATTGGTGTAGGAATTTACAGTAAGACAAGAGTAAAAAGTACAAATGACTTCTTCTTGGGTGGTAGAAATATGGGGGGCTGGGTAAGTGCATTTGCTTATGGTACATCCTATTTTTCAGCAGTTATCTTTATTGGTTATGCAGGTGCTCAAGGTTGGGAGTTTGGCGTACCTATTGTGTGGATTGGTATAGGAAATGCGATTTTTGGATGTTGGCTTGCATGGAAGGTACTTGCAAAACGTACACGTATGATGACACATACATTAGATGCAAAGACCATGCCTGAGTTCTTTGAAAAAAGATATCAAAGTAAGCAGATGAAACTTGTGGCAGCAATTATTATGTTTATTTTCTTAGTACCTTATACAGCTTCTGTTTACAAAGGTTTAGGTTATATTTTACAAAGTTCATTTAATATAAGTTTTAATATGGCCATTTTCTTTATGGCATTACTTACAGCTGTTTATTTAATATTAGGTGGTTACGTGGCAACAGCTATTAATGACTTAATTCAAGGTGTGATTATGATTGTAGGTTGCTTACTAATGGTATTTTATGTAGTAAGCCATCCTAATGTAGGTGGTATTAGTGCAGGGCTTCAAGCACTACATCAACTAGATCCTACTTTAACAAGTCCTGTTTCAGATAGTAGTAGATTTTTACCACTACTAGGACTTATTTTAATGACTAGCTTTGGTGTATGGGGACTTCCTCAAATGATTCACAAATATTACGCTATTAAAGATGAGGAAGCTATTAAAAAAGGAACAATTATCTCAACAGTATTTGCACTCATTATTGGGGTTTCAGCTTACTTTACAGGTTCACTAGGACGCTTATTCTTCTTACAAGAAACAACAGATGCAGCAGGCTTAGTTCAAAAAGTAGCAGTGATGCCAGGTGCAACACTTGCCGCACCTAATGCAGGTACATCAGATATGATTGTGCCACTAATGTTAGAGGTTGCACTACCTGGAGCACTTATGGGTATTATTATTGTACTTATTTTATCAGCTTCAATGTCTACCCTTGCTTCACTTGTACTTGTATCTAGTTCAACGATTTCTATTGACTTTATTAAAGGATTTGTAGCACCTAAGATTTCAGATAAAACAACGATGAAAACCATGCGTATTTTCTGTGTACTTTTCGTAGCCTTATCGTATATTATGGCTGTTTTTGAATCGGGTACAATTGTTAGTTTAATGTCCTTATCTTGGGGTGTTATTTCTGGTATGTTCCTTGGACCATATTTACTAGGATTATATTGGAGAAAGACAACAACAGGCGGAGCTTGGGCAGGATTTATTTTTGGTGGTTTAACTGTAATTGTAGGTACTCTTCTTGGCAAGATGGGTGTACTACCAGCAGGTGTGACAGAACCAGTTATTTCAAGTTTAGCAATGATTGTATCTTGCGTAGCTGTAGCAGGAGTTAGTTTAGTTAGTACTCAAATGAGTGAGGCACATATTTGTAGTATATTTGGGGAAGAAAAGGCAGTAAACAATTAAGTATAAAGAATGAAAAATAGAGCTAGAAATAATTAACTAAAGGAAGTTTTATACTTTTAAAATTATTTTGACAAAATTAGCTTTAAGGAGTATACTAACAGCAATAAATAATTTAAACCGTTGATGAGGAGATAAAACTAGTAGCGCACTCACAGAGAGTTAGGGAGGATGGGAACCTAGCAGAAAGCGGATTAGATAAATGGACCTCGGAGGGTTGGGTGAAAGAGCTTAAACACTTATAAAGGAAAAGTTTATAGGGCTGAGTTAAGTTTTGAGTATCCTGTACCGCAAGACCAGCGTTATCAGAGGTTAGGAATGTGATAGCATTCTATAAGAGGTGAGCACATATATTGTGCTAATCAAGGTGGTACCGCAGAGCATACAGCATCTGTCCTTGGCATAGGCAAGGATAGGTGCTTTTTTATTTTTATACGTTAAGTAATAAGCGTGGAAGCTACCAATTATATAGGATGTTAAATGCAAAATATCAAACAAATTAAAAGGATATGGGGAGGATTTAACATGAAAAAGAAAATGGCAATGTTATTAATAGCAAGTATGATGATGAGTTTAGGTGTTGGTTGTGGTAGTGGAACAAATAGTAGTGCAGCAGAGGGTGCTAAGCGAGTGGCCATCATTCAGTATATGGAACACCCGAGTTTAGATACAATTAGAGAGAGTACCATTGAAACATTAAAGGAACAAGGTTTTGTAGATGGGGAAAATATTATTATAGATTATCAAAATGCTCAAGGAGATCAGTCTAATTTAAATTCTATTGCAAGTAAGTTTGTAGGAAATAAAGCAGATGTCATCATTGCTATTGCGACACCAGCGGCACAATCCGTAGCTGCAGCTACCACTAAGATTCCAATTGTTTTCTCAGGTGTAACAGACCCAGTAGCTGCAAAACTTGTAGATAATTTAGAAAGTCCATCAGGGAATGTGACAGGTACATCAGATGCCATTCCAATGGATCAGTTGTTTGAGCTTTGTGAAGAATTAACACCAGATGTTAAGACATTTGGCTTCTTATATACGGCGAGTGAAGGAAATTCTCAGTCAGTAGTTAATGAGGCAAAAGAGTTAGCAGGACAATATGGCTTCGACTATGAAGAAAGTACAATTACAGCTATTAATGAGTTGCAACAAGCCGCAGAGATTTTAGCTGGTAAGGTAGATGCCATTTATGTACCAATTGATAATAATGTTGCTTCAGCTATGCCAGTACTTGCAAATGTAGGTAAAAAAGCTGGTATCCCTGTTTATGTAGGGGCTGATTCAATGGTAGAAGATGGTGGTTATGCGACAATCGGTATTAATTATGAAGACCTTGGTGCAAAAACAGGTGAAATGGTTGCAAGTGTTTTAGATGGTAAACAAATTAGTGAAATACCAGTAGCAACATTAGATAATTTCCGAAAAGTAATCAATAAAACAACAGCTAAAGCAATTGGTGCACCAGAAAATGCAGAAGGAGCAACCATAGTTGAGTAGTTCATCTTTTGTGTTTGTTAAGGATAAAGAGATTAATTTGGCATGGAGAAACAGGAGGAGAGGATAAGATGAATGGAACAATTGCAATGTCAGCTGTGGAGCTTGGGATGTTGTATACATTGTTAACTTTGGGGTTATTTATTTCTTATCGAATATTAGATATCCCGGATCTTACAGTGGATGGAAGTTTTACATTAGGTGCAGCCGTATCGGTAGTGATTACGATGAAAGGGAATCCTGAGCTAGGACTTTTAGGGGCTGTATGTGCAGGGATTTTAGCTGGAATGGTTACTGCCATATTACAGACCAAGCTTAAGATTCAACCAATTTTAGCAGGAATTTTAACTATGACAGGATTATATTCTATTAATATTATGGTCATGGGTGGGAATAAGTCTAATCTATCTTTATTAGGGGAAGCAACTGTATTTACTAAAGTCAATGACATATTGCAAACCGAGTATGCAGGTTTCATTGTAGGCGGACTAGTACTTATTTTAGTTGGAGTTTTATTAGCCTTATTTTTAAATACCAATGTAGGGCTGGCTATACGTGCTACGGGAGATAATGAGGATATGGTCCGTTCTTCTTCCATCAATGTAGATCGTATGAAAATAATAGGATTAGCTATCGCAAATGCTTTAGTTGCTTTATCAGGGGCACTTGTGGCACAAAAACAGGCTTTTGTAGATGCTGGTATGGGAACAGGAATGGTTGTTATTGGGATTGCTTCACTGATTATAGGAGAAGTCATTGTAGACATTTTTGTGAAACAACGTGGCATTAAAGCAAACATATTTGCTGCCCTATTAGGTTCTATTATTTATCGTTTAATCATTTCTGTTGCTTTATGTGTCAATATTTCAGCTACAAGTATGAAGTTAGTAACAGCAATTATTGTAGCTCTTGCTATCTCATATCCAGTCATTAAGTCAGGTATTGGGGGTAAACTCAATCAACGTGCTAGAATGAAGGAGGGAAAA
Organism: Cellulosilyticum sp.; assembly: GCA_045612745.1. GTDB lineage: Bacteria > Bacillota > Clostridia > Lachnospirales > Cellulosilyticaceae > Cellulosilyticum. Next base: position 10,889 of record JAZKZQ010000172.1, read on the forward strand.
GAAGTATGCTAAAAGTGAGTCACTTAAAGAAAACCTTTAACGCTGGTACAGTTAATGAAAAGCTAGCGATGAATGATATTAATTTTACTTTAGATAAAGGAGACTTCGTTACGATTATTGGTTCTAATGGTGCAGGTAAGTCGACTTTGTTTAATCTTATTAGTGGATACTTTTCTTCTGATGAAGGGAGTATCATTCTAGATGGACAAAACATAACATTCATGCCAGAACATAAGCGTGCAAAACATGTGGGGAGACTTTTTCAAGACCCTCTTAAAGGAACAGCACCTTCTATGACCATAGAAGAAAACTTAGCCTTATCTTATTCAAGAAGTAAAAATCAAACTTTTGGATTAGGCATCAAAAAGGCAGATAGAGAGCTTTTTAGAGAACGTTTAGCACAACTAGATTTGGGGCTGGAAGACCGTATGAAAACCAAAATGGGTTTACTTTCAGGTGGGCAAAGGCAAGCAGTTACCTTGCTGATGAGCACTATTGTTGTACCTAAACTTTTACTTTTAGATGAACATACAGCAGCTCTTGACCCAGCTACAGGAGATAAAGTATTACGCATTACAAAGGAAATCGTAGCTGAGAAGAAAATTACAACGATGATGATTACACATAATATCCAGTCAGCTTTAGATTTAGGAAATCGTACAATGATGATGGATAGTGGTAGAATTGTACTAGATATTAAAGGTGAAGAAAGAGATAAACTAGGTATCCAAAATTTGCTAAATCTATTTAAGAAAGAAAGTCATAAGGAATTGGATAACGATAGAATTTTACTTTCATAAGGTGTTGTATTTATAGATAAAGATAAAAGAATCATATATACATATTGTTTTTTAAAATATGTATATGTGATTCTTTTTTTTGCTTAGCATATAGTATTTAAAATTTGGGTTTATTCTCAAGGGGGAGTGCTTTATAACAGTTAAATTAAAAATATTACAAAATAGTTAAACAATAAATACTAATAGATTAAAGCACTTTTATCAATTAGTTTAGGTAACTATAATGGGTTTAACAAGAGGATACTCCAAGTGAAGGAATTTACTTGTTGAATCATTAAATAGGAGGGATATAATGAGGAAGTTAAAGAAACTACTGATAGGTGTATTGTTAGTTTTAATGAGTACAACTGTATGGGCAACGGAAACTAAGAATCAGGAGCAATCAGATGGTTTGAAGCAGTTTAAGAGCTATGAGGAATTAAGATTAGTATTAGAAGAAAAACATCATTTTTATGAGCAAGATGCTGCACAAGGTAGATTTGATTATGATGGAGGTGCTAATACACAAGACATTGTGGCAGCCTCTACTGGAATAGATATGTACTCCAAGACTAATACACAAGTACAAGATGTAGATGAAGCAGATGAGATTAAAGTAGATGATAGATATATTTATACTTGCATAGGTGGTAAAAGTGTAACTATAGTAGATACAAAGGATAGCATGAAGCAAGTAGGAAGTATTAGATATGATAAGGGGAAATATGATGTAGATTATACAGTGGATAAGATTTTTGTAGATGGTAACTATTTAATTACAGTTCTTTCAAGTAGAGAGAAAGAATTAAAAGACCGCAGACATTATTGGGGCAATTATGGAGAATATAGTACAATTCAAGTTTATGATATTAGTGATAGAAGCAATCCTATATTTAAAAGACAAGTAAAAGTAGAAGGTAAATTATCTGAGGTTCGAAAAGTAGACGATCAGATTTATTTAGTAGCGAAGAAGAATATTGGTTACTACGAGAAAGGAAAATATACGAAGGAAGATATTTTACCAACTTATAAAGACTCAGCAATAAATAGTGAAGTACAAATAATAGATGCTACAGATATTAGATATTATGAATGGTCTAGATGTAATGTATATACAGTGATTACATCTTTTAATATAAATAAGGCAGAAGCTGCACAGTTTAATGTACTTATGAGTGATATAGATGAATTATATATGAATAAAGATAAGATTTATCTCACAGAAATACGTTCGGAAAAAAATGAAGATGTTTATAGTTATAGTACATACATTACAAGGTATGATATTGAGCAAGGTAAAGTAAAATGTGGAAGTTATGGCAAAGTGCCAGGTATAATACTCAATCAGTTTTCAATGGATGAATATAAGGGATATTTTAGAATAGCCACAGATTGTAATGGTTATAAAAATAATTCAAGAAGTAGCAGTGTCTATATACTTGATAAAAACTTAAGTATAGTTGGAAAACTAGAAGGGCTTGCAGAGGGAGAAAGGATTTATAGCGTAAGATTTGATGGTACAAGAGGGTATGTTGTAACTTTTCAGCAAGTTGACCCACTCTTTGTCATTGACTTAAGTAAGCCTAATGCACCTAAAGTTTTAGGTGAACTTAAAATACCAGGATTTAGTCAGTATTTGCACCCTATTGGAGATAATTTAGTAGTAGGAATTGGGCGTAGTACTGTAGAAAACGTTCAAGTAGATGAACTCGGTAAGGGAATAGTAAAGAGCATTTCAGCAGCAGGTATTAAGCTTTCATTATTTGATGTTACTAATCCTAAAGAACCTATTGAAATTAATAATATTGTATTAGGTACAGTTGGGAGTAGCAGTGAAGCTCTTAATAAACACACAGCGGTGATGGTAGATAAGAGTAAACATATATTAGCCATACCAGTTTCAATTCATTTTGGAGAGTTTGTTAAAATTACAGATACAGTAACATCATCTACATTTACTGGTGCATATGTATTTGGTATTGAAAAGGGAAAATTAGTTGGGAAGGCAAAATTAGGCCAGATTGATGCCAGAACAGGAGAATATTCAGGTGATTCTTCATATGATACAGGACGTGTGTGTTATATTGGAAATACTATGTACTATGTGTATAACAACCAAATCAATGCTTATGATATAAATACGTTTAAGTGTAAGAAAGTAACTGTATTAAAGTAATCTGTAGATGAGATGTTTTAAAAAATAAGCGTAAGTATTTAGAATTATATGCAGACAAAATAAAACATAAAAAATCGGGAACACCTGAGGATGAAGTGATAAAGTGTAGCTATGGAAGGGGAGATACAATGAATTGGGTAGAAGGTATTAGTAAGGCAATTAACTATATGGAGGAGCATCTCACAGAAGATATAGAAATAGAAAAGATTGCTAGAGAGGCTAGCGTATCAAGTTTTTATTTTCAAAAAGCTTTTGGAATGCTCAGTGGATTTACAGTAGGTGAGTATATTCGTCAACGTCGATTAACACTAGCTGGAAGTGAAGTCATTTCAACAGATGAGAAAATTATTGATATTGCCTTAAAGTATGGTTATGATTCACCAGATAGCTTTACGAAAGCTTTTACCCGTTTTCATGGTAGAACACCTACTTCTGTATGAAAAGAGGGGGGAATGATTAAGTCATTTGCACCACTCAAAATTATATTTTCATTGGAAGGTGGTTTTATAATGGATTACAAAATCGTTGAAAAAGAAGCTTTTACTGTGATGGGTGTATCAAGACACTTTAAGTATGATAGTGCTTTTAGTGAGATTCCTGAGTTTTGGACTGAGCACTATCAGACAGAAAATTGCAAGGTAGTATGTGGCATGTATGGCGTATGTATTGAACCAGAAAATGATGCAAAGGAATTTGAATATTTAATAGCAGATAATTATTTGCCTTGGAATGAGGTACCAGCTGGTTTTAAGGCTGTAACGATTCCTAAGCATACTTGGGCAGTATTTCCTTGCAAAGGCACAATGCCTAGGTCACTACAAGATGTGAATACTAAAATCTTCTCAGAATGGCTTCCTAATTGTAAAGACTATGAAATTGCAGCAGGTTATAATATTGAAATGTATACTGATGTAAAGGATTATAAAAATGGTAATCAGGATGAAGCATATTACAGTGAAATATGGATTCCTGTGAAAAAGAAAAGTTAATAAGAGTATGTAAAAAGTTGAAAAACTATGGTGAAATAATTAATTTCACCATAGTTTTTTTTTATTTTTTACATTTGTTGTAAAAAGTAATAGAGTGAACAGTAAAAATGATGTATAATTTACATAAATAACATTATAAATGTAATTTTGAGATAATAACTTGAGTGAGTTATGTCTCAAAGATATTAAAAATAGAGAAGGGATTGTTAACATGAATTATACGCAAGAGCACTTTGATAAAAGTGCAAATAAAAAGGCTGCCTTTATGTGGGGGATATTATGTATTCTTATGACTATTGCTTACTTGGCACAAGTAATTGCTGGAAGAATAATGATATCGTATTATATGGTATTCTTATTATTTACTTGGGTTCCGTATGTAGTAGGAATGATGGTACTAAAAATAGATGGGGGAGGGAGTAGACATTTTAAACGTGCAGTTGCAGTAGGATTTGGTATATCCTATACATTTACCTTACTTACAAGTACTTCAACAGAGGCATATGTTTACATGCTACCACTTTCTAGTATGCTTATTTTATTTAAAGATAAGAATTATATTACAAGAGTTGGTATTGGTGCAACTATAGTAACGATTACATCTATTGTAAAGAATATTCTATTAGGAAATAATACAGGTTCAGATGTAGTTGCTTATCAAATTCAATTAGTTAGTATTATATTATGTTTTATGGGTTATCGTACATCTATTGATCACCTAGTTATTGTAGATAATGCTATGATGGGCAAAGTTAAGGCAAATTTAGATACAGTTGTAAGTATGGTTAATAAGGTTAAGTTAGCGAGTAACAAGATTGTAGATGGTATGACAGTAGTAAGAGATTTATCTGATGATAATTTACAAGATACGAATCAGGTTGTTTACAATATGTCAGAGTTATTTGCTAATAACCAAGTATTATATGAAAAAACAAAGTCTTCACAAGATATGACAACTACTATTAATACACAGGTGCAAAATGTTGCACAACTTATTACAGTTATGGTTCAGTTAATTAATGAATCAACTGAACACACTAAGTTGAGCCGAAATGAATTACAAGAAGTTGTTCAGTTAACAAATGTGATGGCCAATTTATCTAATCAAGTAGAGGAAGCAATTAAAGAATTTAATCATGTTTTCTCACAAGTTAAAGACGAAGTAGGAACTATTGATAGCATTACAACACAGACAAATTTACTAGCTTTAAATGCTTCTATTGTGGCGGCAAGAGCAGGAGAAGCTGGTAAAGGATTTGCAGTTGTTGCTGAAGAGATTAGGAAACTTAGTAATATTACTAAAGATTCTTCAGCGAGCATTTATACAGCACTACAAAGTTTGGAACAAACCTCAGATAAAGTGGTAAAATCTGTTGATGATATTACTCAAAGTATTAGCGAATCTCTAACAAAGGTAAATCAAGTTAATATGAGTGTAATAGGCATATCTGAAGACACTAGTCGTTTAGGTGAAAATATTAGTATCATTGATCAAGCAATGCATGAAGTTGAAGCTTCAAATGCTAACATGGTAACCAATATGGAAGATATCACAGGTGTCATGGAACAAATAACTCTTAAGGTACAAGATGCTGAATATGCAGCTAAGGAAATGGCTAATAAATATGAGCAGACTTCTGATAATGTCAAGAATACAGAAGCTATAGTTGCTGAACTAGTAGCAGAGCTTGGCGAAGAAGGCTTTATGGAGCTTAAAGATTTAAAGAAAGGTCTAAATATAGAAATATTTATTAGGAATACAGTTACAGCTACAAATGAGTACTATGATACAAAGATTCATGATGTGATAGAAGGTGGTATTTTAATTGAGCCACTTAAAAATAATAGTGATATTTTAGATTTCAAAAATAAACAATTAAATACCAAACTAGTAATTACTTATAAAAATATTGTTTATACATGGGAAAATGTTGAAATAGTACTTAAGAAAGTACAAGGCAATAATTATCATTATATAAAAATAGTGGGGAACCCTAAGACAGCTAATAGAAGAAAATATCCACGACTCATTATCAAAAATGCTTGTCAGGTAAAAGTTGAACAGAGTAATTATGTGTTTAAAGGGGAAATGAAGAATATTTGTGCTAATGGTTTCTGCTTTATGACTAAAGAAAGAGATTTAAATTGTGAAAAAGGAGAAATCATTCAATTAGACATAAATGACTTTGAGGTACTTAATGGTGAAGAACTTCAAGGAGAAGTTTTACGTATTACACAATGTGATGGTTATTACATAGTAGGTGGACGATTCTTAAAAGACTATAAAGAACTTGCTGAGTATATAGAGGCAAAGATAGATTAAAAACTTTAAAAAGATTAAATATAATAAAGCACATGGCATAGGTGAATAAATAAATGACTTATAGCCATGTGCTTTATTTTAATCTAAAAAATGACTATCCGTAAAATAACTATAAGTATTATAACTTTGTTATATAATAGAGATAAAGAAATATTAATATAGAAATCAATAGGAGTATCACATGAAAATAGAATTAATATGTGTAGGTAAACTAAAAGAAAAATACTTAGTACAGGCAATCGACGAATACAGTAAACGTTTAAGCCGTTATTGTAAGCTAAATATTATCGAACTTGCTGATGAAAAAACACCAGATAATGCCTCTGAAAAAGAAGAACTCATGATTAAAGATAAAGAAGGAGAAAAAATCCTTTCAAAAATCAGCGATAATGCATATGTCATCGCCCTAGACTTAGGTGGTAAAATGCTTTCATCAGAAGAACTTGCAAGTTTCATGGCAGATTGTGGCGTACGTGGCAATAGCCATATTGTCTTTGTAATCGGAGGATCATTAGGCTTATCCGATACAGTAAAAGCAAGAGCAAACTATAAATTATGTTTCTCTAAAATGACCTTCCCACATCAGTTATTTAGGGTAATGCTATTAGAACAAGTGTATAGAGGGTTTAGAATTAATAATAATGAACCATACCATAAGTAAGTGATAACCTCTAATAATTTTTATAAGTATTAATAAATTAATGGATTACATGTGATATATATAAGATAGTTTTAATGGATGATTCCACAGTCCGTATCGTATATACTCTGAAATAACTTGTGTTTGATCTAAGGATAAAGTAGTTACAACTCTAATAATTGAGAAAAAATAATGTTGCTGAATGATAGTCAAAAGGTGCTGCCATTAGCTGATAAAAATCAGCTAATGGCAGCACCTTTTTTGTTTTCTAGGAAAGTGCTACTTTCCTAGAAAATAAGGAGAAAATACCCTCATAAATCAGAGCATGAAAATAAAACCTTAAATAAAAGGTTTAAAATTAAGACTTATATATAATACCATCATGGTTTATATAGTATATTGGTTCCATC
>JAZKZQ010000173.1:0-2361 GCA_045612745.1 Cellulosilyticum sp.
ATATTTTTCTTTTTTGGTATACTTATTAAGCACTAATGAGATGGTTCCTTAGCCAAGTGGTAAGGCAAGTGACTGCAACTCACTGAGCGCCGGTTCGACCCCGGCAGGAACCTCCATTAAAACATTTTAAAAAAAAGTAAAAAAAAGGCTTGCAATAATAGAATAACTTTGCTATTATTATCTAGCACGCGCCCATAGCTCAACTGGATAGAGCGTTAGACTACGGATCTAAAGGTTGCGGGTTCGATTCCTACTGGGCGCGCCATTAAGATTTCTATATTTCGAGATGTAGCACAGCTTGGTAGTGCATCTGGTTTGGGACCAGAGGGTCGCAGGTTCGAATCCTGTCATCTCGACCATTTAAATGGGGTTTTAGCTCAGTTGGTAGAGCACCTGCTTTGCACGCAGGGGGTCAGGAGTTCGAATCTCCTAAGCTCCACCATTTATATTATTTACCAATTAATAAATTTCAATCGGCGGTGTAGCCCAGTTGGTTAGAGCGATCGGTTCATACCCGATAGGTCGAGGGTTCGAATCCCCCCGCCGCCACCAAATTTATTACTCTTGACTATATTGGACCCTTAGCGCAATGGTCAGAGCTCCCGGCTCATAACCGGTTGGTTGTAGGTTCGAATCCTACAGGGTCCACCAACTTACTTTTAAAAACTTAAGCATTATGGAGAAATACCCAAGTGGTTGAAGGGACTGGTCTTGAAAACCAGCAGTACTGTAACAGGTAGCCGGGGTTCGAATCCCCGTTTCTCCGCCATTCATTTATTATCGCGGGGTAGAGCAGTCCGGTAGCTCGTCGGGCTCATAACCCTGAGGTCATAGGTTCAAATCCTTTCCCCGCAACCAAAATGGTCTTGTGGTGTAGCGGTTAACATGTCTCCCTGTCACGGAGAAGATCGCGGGTTCGATCCCCGTCAAGACCGCCATTTTGGCTCGATAGCTCAGTTGGTAGAGCAAAGGACTGAAAATCCTTGTGTCGCCAGTTCGATCCTGGCTTGAGCCACCATTTGGTGAATTAAATAGCATCCATAAGGATGCTATTTTTTTTGTCTAAATTAATAAAAAAGTTCTAGGAAATCCTAGAACTTATTTCTTTTCTTCAAGTCTACGTTTATTACGCGTAGATTTTTGTTTTTTAATGATACTTACTGTAAAGGCAATAACTACAAAAGCAAGTACGCTTGATAAGAAAATATAGTAAGGTAACATATTTGTATATGCTTTAACTTGTCCCCACATAATTACTACATCTGCATTTGCATCTTCAAAGTCATTCATTACTGCACATCTAGCAATTGTATCAATGGAAGGATATTGAGTTTCAAGTTGATTTAAAGAACCATCATATGGATAAATTAATGTGCTTCTTCCTTCAGTTACATTTCCTTTAAAGAAGTAACTTAAGTCATATGCTTCATCTAATAATCCTAATTCTTCTTTATCAATTTCAGTCCAATATTCTTCATTTAATGGATCGTTATTTGTTGTATCTTTTATACATTCATAGAATTTATTGTTATACATAACAACATTTGCGTCTACTTCAACATCTTCTTCTTCATCATAATAACTAGCATAATATTTTGAAGTAGAATTATATTCACTTACGCCATACCAACTAGAAACAAGATCAAATACTTCATCACATGCAATAAATGATGTATATCCGATATAGTTCATGTTTTGAGCAGCATTTTCAGGAGTAGATAAGTATTCGATAAATTCAAATGCTAATTCACGGTCACTACCTTTAGGAAGTGTCCAACCATCGTACCAAACATTACTACCATCATCTGGTACATAATATTCTAATACTTTTTCACTTTGTTCATAAGCTTGATTAATTGAATAAACAGCATCACCAGACCAAGCTAAGTTCATTTTAATTTTACCTGTAATAATATCGTTTTTACCTGAATCTACTTCAAAACCAAAGATATTTTGTTTTAAACTAATTAATTCTTGTTTTACGATTTCTAAAATTGGAGCGTAATCTTCTTCATTAATAATTAAGTCAAATGTATCTTGAATTACTTTGTTATATTTATTTCTTGCTAATTCTTTTTCTTCTTTAGTAGAAGCGTTATTTAATTCAGCTAAGAAAGCTTCTCTAGCAGGAGTTAAAATGTCTTCTTGATTAGTAACGTCGCTTCCTTTATAAGCATGCATTAAGCCTACAACAAAAGTGTCACGCATTGAGTTTTTGATTGAAATCAAGTCAGTATATTTTTTATCCCAGAAGATATCCCATGATTTTACATCTTCACTAATTGTATCACTACAATATGGATCATAAATAATACCTAAAGTTCCCCACATATATCCTGCAGCATATTCATCTAATGATGT
>JAZKZQ010000174.1:0-13920 GCA_045612745.1 Cellulosilyticum sp.
GGTATTTTGAAATCTCCTAATATATAATTTAATTAGGGGTGAGAAGATTGATATATAGACAGGAAAAAAAAGGATACTACAATGCTTATGAATATGCCAAAAGTATATTAGGTGAGATGAAAAAAATAGTAGCATTTAAAGCATTTAGTTATGGAGGACATGACTATTACGAAGTAATAGGTAATCGTAGAAGGTACTATAATTTAATTTTATTTGACGAGGATTCAAATGAGTATTGGTTTGAGGCTCAGTGTGGTTGTAAAGGACTGGGGAGTTTTTATAGTGAAAAGATTCTCCAGTTAGTAGGTATTCGAGAAGATTATAATATAGCTTCTGAAAAAGAAATATATAGGTTTAATTTATGTCCCAATAATAAGTTGAATCTTTTAATTGTTGAGATTGATTTATCAAATAGCATTGAAAAGTACTTTATAAAGTCTTTAATAACCTTAGATTTTGAAAATGCCTATTTAAGATATAGGGCTTTAGATTCTTTAAAAATATTTGGGGTTGTAAAACCTATTGAGGATGCTATAGGTGGAGAGTTATATATAAAATACTTTAATAGGGAGGGATTAGATGAAAGGAAGTATGAAAAGGATGGTGTTAACAATATATTATTTCTAGATGCATATTTAAGTAAGTCTATAAAGTTAAATATAAGTACTAACATAGACAAGTTGTTAGAATCAAAGCGTAATATAGGTATTAAAGACATTAAAGAGATAGAATATGGCATACATACAATCCTCGAATACTAGATGATTTTTATAATACATGTTAATTAGATGATGAGACCATAGCTTCAAGAATCGGGCTTACATTAGAAGAAGTAAAGGCACTTAGAAAATCATAGTATAACTTTAATTAACATTGTCAATAATACCTTTAAAACAATAGTTAGGAGGTATGAGATATGTCCAAAGATAAAGGTTTTTCAAGTAATACACCTGTTAATACAAAGGCAAAAACACAAGATGCTTTAAATAGTAAAAGACAAAGTGGCAAGAAAAATGCTTCAAAATAAAGTGAGTCTAAAAGAGGGCATTGCAAAATAGTTTATTATTTTGCAATGCCCTCTTTTAGACGTAAACCTAGCGTGGCACAAATTATGGCGGGTGCAGTTAGGAGGACACAAGTACCTAGTGAACCAGTCTATATCCTTCTTTTTTCTTATATGAGATAAAATGTATAGTGGTTTATTTAGTATTAGCATGAATATATGTTATATTTAAATTGAAGAATATTTCTAAAAATTACATAATAAAATGAATGGGTATAAAGATAAAGGGGGAAAAGGAATGCCAGCAAATATGCAAGTAGATACGGTAGCTGAATTCTTTTATGAAAATGATGTAAAGGTTACAAAGACCGCAGTAAAAATAGCAAGATGGTTAATTCTTATATTTCCAATATTCATAGTAATGTCAGTAATAGGTGTATTTAAGATGAGTTCATCAGAACTAATCTTGATTACAAGTATGGGTGTTATAGTAACTTTAGGACCTACTATTGCAGAACAATGTAATGTGCCAGTAGGTATATTAAAATATGCTACCATTTTAGCTATAGAGGGATTGGTTGCTTTAATGGCTTCTAATCCACATATTGGTATTTTTATGACTTATGCGTTGGCAATGGTATTTAGCATTTTATATTATGATAAGCAATTTACATTACGTATTTCTATTATTAGTGCAATTTTATTGTTAGTCTCACTATTTTTTAGAGGGGGCATGACTTTTCAGCTTGGGCTTTCGATTGGATATATCATGGAATCAGTTGTTATGTCAGCTATCTGTATGAAATGTGCAGAAGTATCACATGGGATGTTAGAGAAGTTTGCAAATACCCAACAAATTGCTAATTTAGTTGAAAAGTGTAATGGAGCAGCAGTAGACTTAGAGGGCGTGATAGAAAATCTTGAGAGGTGTATTGAAGAGTTAGGTAGTACCAATAAGGTAGTCACGCATTCAGCTACTGTAACAGTAGAGGATTGTAACAGTAGCTTTAAATATGTGGATATAGTTTGTGAATCAATGAGGACAATGGATCAAGCGGTGAATATGATTACTGAAAGGATCAAGCAAATGCTGGCAGAGTCAGAAGATACGACGCAAAAGATGCAAGAATATATAGGGGTTATGGAAAAAACAACAGTGGATATGGAAAATATTAAGCAGGCAGCTGAGCACACTAGTCAGTGTATTTATAGCCTGGGAAAGGGAATTAAAGAGATAGAAGGATTTGCAGCTACTATTGGTCATATTACGGGGCAAACTAATCTTTTGGCATTAAATGCTTCCATAGAAGCAGCACATGCAGGAGAAATGGGGAAAGGATTTAGTGTAGTAGCTGAGGAAATAAGATATTTAGCAGACAATTCAAAACAATCTAGTGATGCCATTGCTGGAATGATTAAAAAAATATATGATCTGCTAGGAGAGGTATATAATTCTAATGTACAAAATTTAAATTATGTTGAAAAAGGTATAGAGCAGATTATAAAAGTGAATGAGCAAGCAGAGGCTATAGGTGCAGTGCAAATAGAAGTAAGAGAAATGGTAGCTAGGGTAGATATATCTAGTGAAGAAGCAAGAGAGTGTAGCAGAAAAGTGTTACAAATGGCAGATGAAATGCATATGATTGTTCAAAAGACTCTAGATCAAGTACAGCAGATTGTAAATGAGACTGAAAGTCAACGAAAAGTTACTGAAAGTGTCCAACATTCTTTTCAGCGTGTAGAAATGGTTTCTAAGAATTTGTTAGAGATAAGTAGCATATAATAAGTAAAATAATAAAATGTGATGAAGGGGCAAGTAGTCAATAGTAGAAAAGAGATTGTTATATCAAGGGTATTGGATATAACAATCTCTTTTCTATTGGAATTTATTATAACCAATGCTCTCTATGTTATAATTTATATAGAAGTAATATATATAAGTATTGGGGTTTATAAGCCTGGGGCCGGATAATAGTTTTAATAAAGTCTATTTAGAAGATAGATTGGGGGAGAAGCAGTGGATATTAAGGATTTAAAGAGCTTTGTAGCTGTTTATGAAATGCGAAGTATTAATCAAGCTGCAAAGCGATTGTATATTACGCCACAAGGATTAGAAAGTATTATTAAGACATTAGAAAAGCGGTTAGATACCGTTTTATTTGAGAGGGATAAGCAAGGGGTGAAACCTACGGAAAGTGCAGAATTACTATATAAACGTGCTTTTGGATTAATTGAGTAGTTTGAAGAGATTATGAATGAAATAGAGCAGTTCAAGAAGCAGGCATTCAGGTGGAATTATGTGAGTATACCAATGAGGAAGTTAAACAGCTACTTTTGTCCTCTCAATTAGAGTATGGATTCATTATTGGTCAGTGGCAAGAGGAAAGAATGCAGCTAGATAAGCTAGATAGTAGGGAAGTATATTTGATTATTTATGAAGGTCATCCTTTTTGGGAGTATGAGGAGGTCACTATTAAGATGTTAGAAAACCAGCCCCTTATTTTGTTAAATAAGCACTTTACAATCTTTCATGAGCTAAAAAAGCAGTGTCAGCTGAGAGGATTTAGTCCAAAGATTATAGCTAAGACTATGGATATTAATTTTCAGCATAGATTATGTAGAAAGAAGATGGGCGTAGTGATTTTACCAGATTTTATTATAGAGGATTTTGATATGACACATTTAAAGGCTATTCCATTTAGAGAAAAGCTTACTTGGGAGGTGTATGGTGCGTATGATAAGGAACATACCCATTATAAAGTTATACAAATGTTTAAGAAATTTCTTGAGACATGTAGGGGTATAACATATAAAGAAAGTGCTAATATTTAGAAAAAGTTTTTTGTTAACTTCAAATGCAGCTGCTTGTGTATACTAAGATTAATAAAACAGTAAGGGGGCAAATTATGAAGTATAAGAAATTATTTACGCCAGTAAAGGTTGGTAAAGTTACCATTAAAAATCGTTTTGCCTTAGGACCTATGGGACCATTGGGGTTAGCAGATGCAGAAGGTGGTTTTAATCAACGTGGCATTGACTATTCCACATCGTTGGTTAGATAAAACTTGCCGCCCTTTAACGAAAGAAGAAATACATAGTATTGTAAAAGCTTTTGGGGATGGGGCTTATAATGCTAAACGTGCTGGATTTGATGGTGTTGAAATTCATGCCGTATCAGCTTAGCAAGACCTTTATTAGCTCATCCTGAATATGTAAATAAGTTAAGAGCAGATAGATATTGCGAGGTACGTCCTTGTATTTCATATCATGAAGGATGTATGGGACGTATTCAAGAGTATTCTATGATTAACTGTGCAGTTAACCCACAAGTAGCAAGAGAACGTGCTACCCGTTATGAGTCAATTACACAATTTAAGGAAGTTATGATTATAGGTGGTAGATATGTTAGGAGTATAGAATGAAAGAACAGAGAGATAAAATTAGTTATGTTTGCAATCGGATTTTTATTAATAATTGCATTAGTAGATAAACAGGATAGTAAAAGTGAATAAGGTTAATGGTGACATACATACTTTCTCAGCTAGGAAACTATTTTTTGCTTAAGCGCAGTGTACGAGGAGTACAATGAATATGTTGTTTAAAGACACGATTGAAATAACTGATATTATCAAAACCACACATTAAGGCAATATCAGTAATGCTTAAGTTACTTTCTTCTAATAGGTTGCAGGCACATTTGATACGATAGTGATTGATGTAGTGGGTTAAACTCATATTCGTCATGTTTTTAAAAAAGCGGCAAAGATATTGAGGTGTAACATGAATGGTATTACTTATATCAGTAAGGGTAATTTTTTCATGATAATGTAATTTAATATATGTAATAATTTGTTTTAAACGTTCATTATTTTTACTACGGTGTGTAGGGCGTGTAGTATCTAAACTAGAGAGTTTAGATGAAGATTGTATGAGAATGCTAAAAATAGCTAATAATTCCCTATTGACAATGAGTTCATAAGCCAGTTCCTTGTGGATTAAAGTAGTAATGATTTTTTTGATATGTTCAATAATATCATGGCCTGAAGGTAAATCGGAATGAAAATGATGTGGGATGATATTACTGTTATTTTTGATATGCTCAAAAAAGTTTTGACAAACATCAAAATTATTTATTAAAAATTTAGGATTAAAAGCAATGGCGTAGTAGTTAATGCGTTCAGTTTTTGAAAAGCCAGTATGAAGCTGGCCAGAATTAATAAAAAGACAGTCACCTGGTTGAACATGAAATGATTCATGCTCAATAGAAAATTGCATCTCCCCTTTTGTAACATAAATAAATTCGATTTCATCATGACAGTGGGGTGGGAGGGGATCACCTGGTGTATGATATTGTACAACAGAAAATGCTACAGGAAAAAGGGAGCTATTATATTCTTTTTGATTTTCTAGTGTATATGTATGCCATTTATGCACAATGCCTACCTCCTTTTTAGCGTAGTTTAAAATAATATTATTATATGTGAAAAACGTACAAGTATTTACAGAAAAGCCCTGATACAATCATAAATATAACATAGGATAAGTATTAATCCTATAATGAGGAACTTAAATGTCTAGATAAGGGGGGGAAGATGTAGAGGGTATTCAGACAGATTAAGTAGTTAGACAAAAAAGAAAACATATTTTTATAGGAGGGAAACAATATGAATTATGCAGCAAAAAGTATAAAACAAACAATGCTTAGCATTTTAGGAATGTGCTTTATAGCACTTCTTGTATGTATGGTATTACCACAAAAAGCATTTGCAGCTTCAACACCGGTTATACCGCCAGCCGGATATGATAGCAATAGAAATAATATTGCACATGGTACAATTAAGGAGATTAACTATTATTCAGCAGCAACTAATAGCACACGTAAGGCAAAAATTTATTTACCACCTGGATACTCTAGTAGTGAGAAATATAGTGTCCTTTACTTATTACATGGTATTGGTGGTAATGAAAATGAGTGGGTTAATAATGGTAAACCTAATCTTATTGCAGATAATTTAATAGCAGATGGAAAAATTAAACCATCTATCATTGTATTTCCAAATGGTAATGCAACTGGTACAGGTGTAGGTGATGGTTGGGAAAACTTCACAAAAGATTTAGTTAATTCTTTAATACCTTATGTTGAAAAGAATTATTCTGTATATACAGACCGTGCACATAGAGCACTTTCTGGTCTTTCAATGGGTGGTGGTCAAACTTATAATATTGGCTTTACTAACCTTGATGTATTTGCTTATATTGGCGGTTACTCAGCAGCACCTAATACTAAATCAAATAATGTACTATTCCCTGATAATGGTGCAAAAGCAAAAAGTAGTTTAAAATTATTATTTATTTCTTGTGGTAGCACTGATTCATTAAAAACATATGGAGATGGTGTACATAACTTCTGCCAATCTGTAGGAATTAATCATGTTTATTGGACTTTACAAGGTAGAGGTCATGATTGGAGTGTTTGGAGTCCAAGTTTATGGAATAACCTTCAACTCTTAGAAGAAGCTGGTTTTACAAGTGGTACATCAGCTAACCCTGAAACACCAACTCAAAAACCAAGTGTAGAATCTATTACATTAAAAGATGGTTGGTATTATATCAAAAATACTAATGCACAAAAATATCTTCAAGTAAAAGATAATGCAGGTACAAATGGTCAAAATGTAGAGATAGGTACTGGTACAGGTGTATTAGGTCAAAAATGGTATTTAACTAATACAGGTGATGGGTATGTAACTTTAAAGAATGGTTCAGGTTATATGCTTGATGTAGCAAATGGTTCTGATACAAATGCTGCTAATATTCAGGTTTACTCTGTAAATGGTATGAGTGCACAAGCATTTAAACTTGTTAAAACATCACAAAACAATGTATATGGTATTGTTACAAAATGCTCTTCTGATAACAAGGGCTTAGATGTTGCAAACAAAGAAGTAGTAGATGGTGCTAATGTACAACAATATGATTATTATGGTGGAGCTAATCAAACTTGGGTATTTGAAGCATGTCAAGCACCTGGTAGTACAGAAAATCCAACACAACCTTCAGAACCAGTAGTTCCTTCAGAACCAACTAATCCTACAAGTGACCTAATGGCTGCTAAAGTAGTATCAGATTGGGGAAGTGGTGCAACTGTTGAATTTACAATTACGAATACAACAGGTAAAGATTTAAATGGTTGGAATTGTACATTTACAATCAACTGTCCAATTGAGGCTATATGGAATGCAGGAATAGTAAGTAAGTCAGGAAACACATATACAATTACTAATCCAGGATGGCAACCTCAATTGGCAGCAGGTCAAAGCTATACATTTGGTGGCATGCTTGGTAGTGGTGCAAGTGAAGTTGTTATCATAAATGCTAGTATAAAATAATATATATAGGAAATTTATTAAAATATGAAAAGTTAGAGGTATAAGTTATGGTAGTTTATAATTTATCCCTCTACTTTTTTATATTTTAAATGGCAATAAATTAGGATATAATATGAAGGCAAAATAAAAGCTTTGAAAAGTGTAGTTCAAAATATAGGAGACATAGTATTATGACAGAACAAATTTATTTTAGTAGACTTGAAAAAGGGATCAAAGTGATGCGAACATACGATATCATGATTCATGGACAAGGGAACTATAAGACATTGCCACATTATATGAAAGTATTTGGTGATTTTTGTGTAGATTATTTAAAGTATAAGGTGATTAATAGGGCACCTAAGCTGAATAATGTAGATAGTGTGAATGAATTATTAAATGCTTGTAAGGAAAATAATGTTCAAGTAGTAAGTATGATAGCAGATTATATAAGTTTAATTCAAGATAGTAAAGATGCAAAATACACAGATGTTGCAGAGTGTATGAAAGTAATGCCAGAAACTACAGGTATTGTGACGAGCATTTTAAAAGATTTAAATTTGGAAATGTAATGCCAAATATTTATGGTGAAACTTACATCGTATTCTTTAATTGTGATTGGAAAAAATAAATAAGGGAAGGAAGCAGGAATTTGAGATTGAAATTTCAAAGGAGGCTTTAGCGATGAGTGAAACAGATGAAAAGGTTTGTCTATGTAAATATGTGTCAAAGGAGACGGTTCAAAAGGCCATAGAAAAAGGTGCTGATGACCTAGATAAAATAGGACGTGCAACAGGTGCTGGGAGAGGTGCTTGTAAGGGGACAAGGTGTAAGCAGAAGTTGTTTGAAATGATAAAAAATAAGTAATGTATTCAAAGATACAAAGTTTATCTAGAAGTGATTATGCCAGTTCTAGATAGACTTTTTTTATTTAAAATTTAATGTATTATCATTTAAGGACAAAAAAGTATTATAGTATGACATCTTATAGATGTGGTAATTAGGTTGTGAAATGCTGTATTGTACCTACTATTAGGTATATTATTATGATAAAATAAAGGTGTACAAACAATAAAATATTTTCAATAATTTTAAATAGATAAGTATTTAAAATGAAAGATGGGGTGATCTATGAAGAGTGCATTTATTATATATGAAGGCATTACAGCACAATGCGTCACTGCAAGTATTGATTTGGAACTGTATATTTGTGAAAAGTTATTAGGACAAGAGGTTAGAGAAAAAATTGCTAAGCAGATGGATTACAAGTATAAAATCTATAGTAAGCATAAATTAAGTATATAAATTCTAGGAAGGAAGAGTATAAAAATGTATACTAACTATTTATTTGATTTATATGGGACATTAGTAGATATTCATACAGATGAGGAAAAGCTTGAACTATGGGAGAAATTAAGTTTGCTTTATGGTTATTATGGTGCAGTCTATACACCAAATGAATTACAAGAAGCTTATCTTCAGGAAGTGAGACAGGCACAAATAGAGGCTAAAAATAAGCAAAAGGAGAGTCTAAAAAGTGACATAAGTGTGTTGAGCAAACAAGCAGATACCCATGAGGCACATCCAGAAATTGAGCTTGAATATATTTTTCAAAAATTATTTATGCGTAAAGGTGTGACAGCAGATATAAGACAAAGTATTTATGTAGGACAAGTATTTCGTATGATGTCTACAGAATATATTAGGTTATATGAAGGTGCTAAGGTATTATTACAAAGTTTAAGAAATCAAGGTAGCAAAGTATATCTTCTTTCTAATGCACAAAATATTTTTACACGTTATGAGTTAAAGTATCTAGGGATTGAGGCATTATTTGATGATATCTTTATTTCTTCTGAGTATGGTTGTAAGAAGCCAGATGCTGCATTTTATAAGATAGCGATTGATAAATATAAATTGGATGTAGAAAAGACTATTATGATTGGCAATGACTACACTTGTGATATTATAGGGGCGCAGCAAGTAGGACTTAATACGTTTTATATTCATTCAAATCTTTCACCTGATATGACACAGGAGATCAAAAGTACATATCATTTAATGCATATGGATTTAAAGAAGGTAAGTGAAATACTAGTATTATCATTTAAAGATAAGGTATCTTTAGATATCTAAAGGGTAAAATAAAAATAAATGATATAAAAGAGGCAATAAGATGAAGCTGAACAAGGAAGAAAAGATGATTTATCAAATCATTTATATGATGCAAGAAATGGCACTAAGGAAAGGAAAGAATAAACAGATTACACGATCTGCTCATGCCAAGAGTTTAGGGTTAGTGAAAGCTTATTTTAAGGTAAGTGAAAATTTGCCAGAGGACTTGGCGGTAGGAATCTTTAAGAAGGGAAAAATATATCCAGCTTTAATTCGTATTTCTAATTCTAGTAATAAGGTGAAGAAGGATTCGAAGAAAGATGTTAGAGGGTTTGCCCTAAAGCTACTTGTGGCAGATGGAAAAAAGCAAGATTTTATATTAGTGAGTACCAAGCATATGCCTCTTAGAAATATTGAAGCATTTCACGGGATATTAAGTCTTTTAAATGGTGTAAAGCCTATTAGGGCATTAGTAAATGTATTAAGGAATACAAATTTTACTCAGCTTATGAAATTGGCAGTAGATTTAAAACATGATACAAGTCCTCTAGATATTAAATATTATAGTATGACACCTTATAAATATGGTAATCAGGTTGTAAAATACTGTATTGTACCTACTAGCAGGTATAAGAGCCAAAAGCCTAGTTATTTATCAGAGAGATATTTGATAGAAAATATGAAAAAGCATTTGCAGATGTATGAAGCTACCTTTGACTTTATGATACAGTTTCAAAGGGCGGGTATGTCTGTAGAAGATATCTCACAAGAATGGGATGAAAAAATATCGCCGTTTATAAAGGTGGGAGAGATTATAATAAAACCACAAAAATTTGATACACCTAGAAGGCGAATGATAGGTGAACAGCTTTCATTTTCACCTGGTCATACATTATTAGAGCATGGGCCAGTAGGAACTTTAAACAAGGCAAGAATTTTAATATATAAGCGAATGGCTGAGTTTAGAAGAAGTTATTAAGAGGTATTAAAACAATGCCTATTTTTTGTGAGAAAATATATTGATATTATTTAATATATAATATATATTGTGAATTATTTATTTGAGGTAAGTTAAAAAGATGGAGACCATAAAGTATGGCCCAAGAAATTGCAGATGGTATCAAATATGACAATGAAGGCCACGAGCTTGTGCTATGGTGATTGATCCTAAGGTTATATGATTATAAGTAAGTTAAAGCATCAATGGTAGGTATGGCGTTTGACCTTTATTTTTTCTAATCACAACAAATATTTGGCAACAATTATAAGACAAGATTCACTTTATTACTAAGATTTATGAGAGTCAGTTGTAAGTTAGTAAAAAGTTATTTAAAAAGATAATCATGATGTGCTTTTGCGGGTTCACCGGTTTTTAACATAATCGCTATAGATAGACTGTCTAAATAGACTTAACTGTAGGGTGTATATGTTGAAGGAAGGATGAGACCCGCTTATATATTTTGTTTACTATTTAAAATAAATAGTATTTAATTAAATATAAAAAAATATATTTATAGTAAATATAAAATAATATATAATTTTGATGATAAATACAAGTATAAGACATAGAAACAGGGGGGACATATGCAACATAAAATATTTCAATTAATCACTGTAATTCTTATACTATGCATGAGTGTATCTGTAATGCCTAATATAGTTATCGCACAAACTACAGGGACAATAAATACAGAATTAAATCAGGTGCTTAGTAAAATAACAACAAGTGAAGCAATAGATATTACTACAACTGAGGAGTTAGTGGAGGTATACTGGAATCCTAGTGATAAAGATACAACTACAGCAGATGGGTTTATAGCAATTGCAGCAGGAAATGACACAAATGATGGAAAATCTAAGGATAAACCGGTTTTAACATTACAAAAAGCAATAGCATTAGCTGGAGACGGTGCAACTATTTATTGTATGAACCCATATATAATTAATCAAGAATCATTAATTGTAGATAGTCAGGGAAAGGAAATTCATATCGTTAGAGAAGAAACGTATGCAGGTAATATGTTTTTAGTAGGCCAGGGAGGGCAATTGACTTTAAAAGGTGTAACACTAGGTGGTGGCGAGAATAATACACCTATTATTACTGTAACAAAAGGTGGGACAGTGTGTATCGATGAAGGGGTCCACTTCAAAGATAAAAAAACATACATCATGTTAGAAGTTGATGCAAACCCTATTTCTTTTGTGGGTATACCAGAGGAGAACACTACATATTTGGTGACATTAGAAAAAGTAAGTGAAGATGTTCAAATTGCCACAACTGATAGTAGAATAGGAATTGACCCAAGCTTATATATTAAGCTTAAAAATGATTTAGAGGTAGACAAAGAGATTTTTGAGATTTTCGTAGAAAACTATATAATGACATTAAAAAAGAAAACTATAGATATAGTCGAGACTATTTATGTGTCTTCTACAGGGAATGATGAAAATACAGGAACAACTATTGAAACAGCGGTAAAAAGCTTTGCAAAAGCACAAGAACTTAAAGCTAATAATGGGCAAATAAAGAGTATTACTATTTGTGATACATTGACTATTGATCGTAAAGAAGTTTGGCAAAATGAAATCATTAAGAGAAATGCAGGTTTTACTGGAGACTTAATTCATATTACCGAAAGTGGAGAACTTGAACTTCATCATATAAAACTTTCAGAGAAATTATTAACGCAAAGTGTTTTAAATAAAGGTAGTTTAAAGATATTTAATGAGAGTACTATAGGTGAAAACATAAAGAGTAAAGGAAATTTAGAGCTTGATGGGAGTGTAGAAATTAGTGGAACGATTATACTTACTAATAGAAATAAGCCATTAACAGTACATTCAGCTCCTATTTATCAGTATACTTTGGATATTGATAAATTTGAAATAGGTGACCTTATTGTAAAAGGGGAAGGTGTGTATCAAGAAGCTGAAAGAGCATTTAAGATAAAAGGCTATAATAGCCTTTCTTATGATGCAAAATTACTGGGTCTAAAGCTTATAAATGATAATATTATTTTCGTAAATGGTCTAAAAGGAAACAATGCAAACAATGGACTAACAATGTCTCAAGCAGTTGAAAGCTTAGAAACAGCGCTTCAACAATGCACAAACTCTGATATAAATACAATCTATATAGTAGAAAGTTCACCTACTCTAAGCAGTGATCTTAATATTCCACCAGGTATCACCATAAAGCGAGGCGTAGACTATAAGAGTGAGCTTTTTCGTATAGAAGGTAATTGTCAAGTAACTATTGGAGAAGGTGCTAGGTTAGAAGGTGGAATCGTTGTAAAAGGTGGTGAACTCATTCTAGACGGAGGAACCATAACAAATACATCTGGTGTAGGGATTAATTTGCAAGGTGGAACTGTCACAATGAAAAAGGGGCTTATTACAAAATGTAAGACCGAGGCAATAAAAGTAGCAAAAGAAGGTATTTTTAATTTAGTAGGAGGTACCATTACTGAAAATGGTAGTAGTAATAGTGAGGATATTGATTTACAGGGGCTTATGAATATATTAGGACAAGCTACGGTAACAGATATTATTCGGGTAGGAAATATAGCTTATCCTATTACATTAGGAGAAGATACATTTAATTGGTCTGTGGAACCTTATCAAATAAGTTGTAGTGAAAGCTTTGTGGATAACCCTAGTGCCCCTATTGTTAAAGGAAATGCAAAAATGCCAGCAAACTTAACATACTTTAAACCAGGCAGTACACTTATAGGGAATGTTGTTCTAGAAGATAATATTATTTTAAATTGCATTACAGCTAGTAGGATTATAGAAAATGAAGGCATTTATATTAATGGTGGTGTAGAAGACACTAAAATAGGTATAGCAGTTGGAGATGATGGTGCAGATGGATTAAGCATTAGAACACCAGTTAAGACTTTTGGTAGAGCAAAAGAGTTAGTAGAGCAGTATTATAGAGAAGGTAAAAAGTTAAATATTATAGTATGTGGTACTATTACTTTACAGGGCCAAGAAGAAATCTGGTCATCAAATGAAGATTCAGGGCTAAAAAATTTAGAATTAATAAGATATCATCTGTATTCAGGTGTAATGGTAGAAGTAAGAAAAAATAGTAAGCTTACTTTAGGAAATATTACAATTAACGGGAATAAAGAAAAAAATAGTGTAACAGTTGAGCCAGCTGTAAAAATTATAGATAGTACACTTAATATGGAGCAAAATGCTAGTATAATCAATAATAAAAATAATAACCTTTCATTAGATGGTAATGTTGGTGGTGGGGGTGGACTCTACTTACAAAATGCTCAGCTTACTATGAGGGATTATTCAAAAATAAGCGGAAATGAAGCTAAAGATGGTGGTGGCATTTTACAAAATGCAAGTACTATCCTAATGTTAGATGAGAGTAAAATTGAGTTTAACAAAGCAAAAGAAATGGGGGGTGGTATTCGC
>JAZKZQ010000175.1:0-8064 GCA_045612745.1 Cellulosilyticum sp.
AAAATGATAAAGACTTTAAGAACTTAATGGATGTTTATTTAGATGCTGTATTCTTTCCTAAAATTTATGAAAAGAAAGAAATTTTAATGCAAGAAGGATGGCGTTATCATTTAGAAAATATAGAAGACCCTATTGTTTATAAAGGGGTAGTGTATAATGAAATGAAAGGGGCTTTTTCTTCACAGGAAGAGATTGGATTTCGCTATATTAAAGAAACACTTTTTCCAGATACAACATATAAAAACGAATCTGGTGGCGCACCAAGTTGTATTCCTGATTTAAGCTATGAGGAGTTTTTAAACTTCCATCGTACGTATTATCATCCATCCAATAGTTATATTTGTATTTATGGGGATATTAATGTAGAAGAAACACTCAATTACATTGATGAAGCATATTTGTCAAATTTCGACTATGCACCAATTGCAAGTGAAATTAAAGTGCAGCCAGCTTTTACAAGTGAAATCGAAAAGCATAGTTATTATTCAGCATCTGAGGACAAAGAAAATGGTCTTTTCTTATCATATAATATGGTAGTAGGTGAAGCTACAAATCGTGAGCTGATGCTGGCTATGTCTATTCTAGAATATATCCTTTTAGATACACCAGCTTCGCCGCTTAAAAAAGCTTTAATTGCAGAGGGGATTGGAGAAGACGTTTATGGTGCTTTTCAAACTCACTTAAGACAACCAGTTTTTTCAATCGTTGCTAAAAATGCAAAAGAAGATAAGAAAGAGCGTTTTTATGAACTCATTCATGATGAACTTACCAGAATTGCAAAAGAAGGTATTCCAGAAGCACTTTTAAAAGGTGCCCTCCAAGTAAAGGAATTTGAGCTTCGTGAAAATGATTCAAGTGGATATTCTAAGGGACTCTTTTATGGTCTTGCAGCACTAAAAAGCTGGATTTATGATGCCTCACCATTTATTTATTTAAAATATGAGGAGGAACTTTCGAATATTAAATCAAAAGCTTATTCAGGTTATTTTGAGGAACTTATTAAAAAATACTTACTGGGTAATCCTCATGCATCAAGAGTTATTTTATATCCTAAGATAGGACTTGAAAAAGAGCAAGATGATCAGGTAACACAAATTCTTGCAGATTATAAAAAAAGCTTATCTAAAGAACAAATTGAAGCTTTAGTAGAAGAAACAAAACGTTTTAATGCTTTCCAATCACAAGTGGACTCACCAGAAACATTAAGTTGTATTCCTCTATTAAAAAAAGAAGATTTAAGACGTGAAATCACTTATCCACGCTATCAAGTAATGGAAAAAGCAGGTACAGAGTATATTGTAACACCTGTATTTACAAATAAAATTGCTTATATTAATTGGCATATTAAACTTGATGGTATTGAGGATAAATATATGCCATATCTTGGCATGATTGTTGGGATGCTTAGTAAGTTAGATACTACAAGCTACACTTATGAAGAGCTTTCACATGTGATTGATGAGAATTTAGGTAGTATTTCTTTTGCAATACAAGGTCTAAATGATGTGCGTGTACAGCATAAATATTTACCGGTTTTCCAAGTACAATCTAAAGCGTTAGTAGAGCATATTAAAGAGCAAGTAGCAATTATGAGAGAAATACTCATAAATACAAAGTTTGATAATAGTGAACGCTTACTAGAGATTATTCGTGAAATGAAAGCCTTAATGGAATCATCTATTAGTAGTGATGGTCACCGTGTAGCATATGGTAGATTACTTTCACATTTATCAAGTGCAGAAGCCTTTGAAGAAAAAACAAAAGGACTTACTTTCTACCATTTTGTATGTGAAATAGAGAAAGACTGGGAAAATCATAAGGAAGAAACCATAGCAGGTTTACAAGCAGCTTATGCCCATTTAAATAATAAAAAACGTATTGTAGTAGGGGTAACTGTAGATGAAGAGCTGATAGCAACTGTTACGGATGAAATTATGCAAGGGCTAGAAGGCATGGATGAAGTAGAATATGAGGCACTTCAAATGAAATTTGAAGTAAGTGATGAAAAAGAAGCATTAATTTATCCAGGTCAAGTAAATTATGTGGCATCAGGGTATAACTTTAAAGAAGCAGGCTATAATTATAATGGTGGACTGATGATGCTTAAATCAATGTTGTCTATGGATTACTTATGGAGTCGTGTACGTGTTCAAAACGGTGCATATGGCTGTTTCTGTGATTTTAGAAAAAGTGGCAATATGTTTTTTGCATCTTATCGTGATCCTAATATTAAAGAAACTTTGACAATTTATAAAGAGGTAGCAGACTATGTGGCAAATATTAATTTATCTGAGCGTGAACTTGTACAATACCTTATTGGTACAATTAGTCAGCTAGATTTCCCATATACAGCAGCATCAGAAGGGAAAGCAGCTCAGGTATATCATTTAGTAGGTGTAAAAAGAGAAGAACAACAAGCCGCACGAGATGAATTATTTGCTACGACTAATGAAGTTTTACGTAGCTTTGCCCCAATGCTTAAAGCATGTTTTGAGAAAGATATGTACTGTGTTTTTGGTAATCCACAAAAAATAGATGAAGCAAGAGAGTTATTTACAGCGATTACAACTGTTTAATGTATGAAATAAGATAATAGTGGGGATGTTACATCAAGGTGTAGCATCCTTTTATTTTGACTTTAATAAGTCATATAAAAAGGTAGGGAATTTATGACAAAAAGTGTGATTTTTTAATAAGAAATGCTGTAAAGAGTATACGTAATCTGTATTATTTGCTATAATAAAAGTTACTAAAGTTGAGGTACATGATAGCAAAAGGAGGACACTTATGGACTTTAAAGGAAAAGTTGTTGTGGTTACAGGCAGTGGGCAAGGTATAGGACACTGTGTTGCTGTAGAATATGCAAAGCGAAATGCAAGTGTGATTATTGCAGAAATAGATGAAGAGGCCGGTAAAGAAACAGAAGCTGCCATTTGCGAGTTGGGTGGAGATTGTTTAATGATTCCAACAGATGTAGGTTCGGAACAATCTGTAAAAGAAATGGTAGAAATGGTGATTGAGCGTTACGGTAAGATTGATATTTTAATTAATAATGCAGCAATCAATACTGGAGAAGCATCTGATACGCTTTTTACAAGTAGTGTAAATGATTTTGACAAAGTCATGCGTGTTAATGTGACTGGCGCTTTTACATGTGCAAAATACTGTGCATCATATATGCCTGAAGGAAGTAGTATCATTAATGTTTCCTCTACAAGAGCTTTGATGAGTGAACCACATACAGAGGCTTATTCAGCTTCTAAAGGTGCACTTTTAGCATTAACCCATGCTTTAGCCAATAGTTTAGCACATCGTGTGCGCGTGAATTCTATTAGTCCAGGATGGATTGATGTTTCACAATATAAAAAGAAAAAAGACCGTAAATTTACGGCATTAACAGAAGAAGATCATGCACAACATTTAGTAGGACGTGTGGGGATACCTGAAGATATTGTGAATGCAGTCATGTATTTAACTAGTGATGAGGCAAGTTTTATAACTGGTAGTAACTTCGTAATTGATGGTGGTATGACAGTAAAAATGATATATACACAGTAGGTGATGGGATGATTAAACAGGACAAAGATTATATTAAAAAACAAAAGAAGAAGTACAGTATATTTACTGGAATTTGGATTCTAGTAGTTACAGTGGTTTATGGTATTGGCATTATAATAACAGGGGAAAGAGCTAATATATTTACCATTATTGCAGGATTTTTAGTAATAGGTTTGGCATTAAGTTTATCGCGGTTATGTGTTTATTTAAGGTTTAAAGATGGTAATATAGCATATGGGACACTTCTTGAGAGTATGAAGGGGAGTTATAATCTTTTTCATAGTTGCATCATTCCAGATGCAAGAACAACTATACTTATTGAACATATTGTTATAACCTCTAGAAGTATTTACTTTTTAGTATGCGATGAGGACGTACTTAAAAAAAATAGACTATGGCTTGAAAATCGTTTGAAAGCAAAAGGGATAGAATTAAAACAAATGCATTGGATGAAATTAGACACAGAAAATAGTGTAAAAAATACAATAGTAAAAATAGAAAAAGATGCATGTTATACGAGTGAAAAATTGGATGAATATACACAGCTTATTCAAGAATTAATAATTTAAATGGTGGAATGATGAGACAAATAGTAATTACTGATGTAGAAGCCAATCAGAGATTGGATAAATTTTTAAGCAAATATTTAACAGGTTGCCCTAAAAGTTTAATTTATAAGGGTATGCGTACAAAAAAGATTAAGTATAATGGTAAAAAACCTCAAGGTAATGAAATTTTAAAAGCCCAAGATGAAATTAAAATATTTTTTACAGAAGAGCAATTTGCTGAGTTTATTGTAGAAAAGAAAGTGGCTAAAGTACCTATTAGCTTTAAAACAGTGTATGAAGATCAAAATATCTTAATTATAGATAAACCTATGGGACTTTTAACACAAAAAGACCATGCAAATGGGCATAGTCTTGCAGATGAGGTACTTTCATATTTAAAAGAAAATGGGAGTTATGAACCTACTAAATTAAAAGGATTTACCCCAGCACCTTGTAATCGTTTAGACCGCAATACAGCAGGTATTGTATTAGTGGGTAAAAATATTGTAGCAACTCAAGTATTAAGTGATATGCTAAAAACAAAGCAAATCTCAAAATACTACATGAGTATTGTATTAGGTCGTATTAGTGCACCGATGATTTTAAAAGGTTATCATGTAAAGCAAGCGGGTAAAAATGAAGTTGTTATCACAGAGCATTATGTAGAAGGTGCAAAGCCTGTAGAAACACGTATTCTTCCTCTTAAAACAAATGGGCGTTATACACTTGTAGAAGTACAACTTGTAACAGGTAAAACCCATCAAATTCGTGCACATTTAAGTCAAATAGGGCATCCGATTATTGGAGACCCTAAATATGGTGATCAATTAGAAAACAAATATTTTGTAAGTAAATATGAGCTAAGATCTCAAATTTTATGTGCTTATAAAGTAAAATTTGAGCTTTGTAAAGCACCATTTGGTTATTTACAGGACCGAGTATTTACGGTAGCTGCACCAAAGATTTACTCTGAGATTTGTGCAGGGGAAGGTCTTATTTAAGTGAAGCGTACAAAGGGAGTGTCACACAATTTATGAGATTAGTTAAGTGGCACTCCTTTTTAAAATTTTAAAGCATGTAGTATATTGGATTTAGATGGCCATTAGGTTGGAAGCATAAGTGTGTGCAATTTCAAAGGCCATTTCTTGTTGGTCTTTAAGAAGACAAATATTAATAGCTTTTTCATATTCTTGTCTAGAAATAAATAGACGAATCATATCATAATATGATTTTCCTTGTGCATAATAGACAAGAGCTCGTTCAGGGGCGATTTTTTCTACATATTTTCCAGCTAGTAAATAGTGGGAACTTTCAGCTTCTGAAGCGGCAAGAAGCATTGTTACAGAGTTGATTAGGATTGGCTCCTTTAGTTTTTTAGCACAATCAAGAGCAGAATAGTAGTCTTCAAGTGCTAAAAATACTTTAAAAGCATCTTCATATTGTTTTGTAAAATAGAGGACAAGGCCAAATTCATTAAGACTATGAAACCCTTTTTGCTTGTCCTCTATTTTAGGACATTGCTGAAAACATTCAAAGGCTTTTATGGGTTCATAGCCTCTAAGATAATTGAGGCCTGCTTCTAAGTAAAATTGACTTTTTTCATATAGTTTGGCTGCTTTTAATGGTTTTTCATGAGCATAAAAAGAAGCAGCTTTTTTTGTGTTTTCAATTTGTAAGCAAAGCTTAGCACCTAAATCATAGAGTTTTTGTTCTTCAGCAATTTCTAGAGCCTTTGAATAAAGTCCTTGTTTTTGATAGCATATGATTAGGTGTTTATAGGCTTTAGCTTTTACAAAGCAAGGTGTAGCTTCCTTATATTGTTTAGCTTCCATATAGTAAATACCAGCTAAGAAATAAAAGTGATCCCGTGCTAGAAGTTTAGCTTTTTGCTCATTGGAGAGTTTGAAAAATTTTTGTATATAACAGGCTTTAAGAAAATGTACAAAACGTGGCAAAGTAAACCCCTCCTATAGTAAAATGAATTAAAAATATGTATAAATGGAAGATATATCCTTATCTTATTTTATAATAACTGTAAATTTATAGAAAATCAAGAAAAGAGGAAATAAAATGGGTTATTGGAATACTAGGGGACTTAGAGGAAATGAACTAGAGGAACAGATTAATGTTACAAATGAGCTTTTTTTGGAAAAAGGATTAGCAGTTGTACAAAAAGTTCCAACACCGATTAAGCCTATTCGCATTGATCAAGAAAAGCGTGTTATTACCCTGGCGTATTTTGATCAAAAAAGTACAGTAGACTATATTGGCGTGGTACAAGGGATTAGTATTTGTTTTGATGCTAAAGAAACAACTAAAGATTTGCTTCCAATTAGTAATATTCATACACACCAAGTAAATTTTATGAATGCTTTTTATAAACAAGGTGGAGAAGCTTTTTTAATTGTTTACTTTAAAAAATATGGTGAATACTATTTTTTACCTATAGAAACACTTGATAGATACTATCAAGCCGCATTAAATGGTGGTAGAAAGTCTATTCCATATGCAGCATTTGAAAAACAATATTTGATTCCAGTAGAGGGTGGTATATACCTCAATTATTTAAAAGCATTGGATTATTATTTACAAGTACGTAAGCAAAAGAAATAAATAGTGAATAAAATAGGGAATAAATGACAATAATTTCTATGAGGTGAGCCAGATGAAACAAGCAAACTTAATAGGAATTATTTTTTTATGTTGTACATTTATACTAAGTGGTTGTATGAAAAATGATACCACAGTTTCAAATACAGAAATTACTAAAAAAGAAAGAGATGTGACTATCTATATCAAAGAAAGTATTCATTTAGGAACCTATGAGCCTCTTAAAGGAGTATATTTAGGTGCCTATGTAAAAGAAGATCGTAATATTAATGGTGATATTCGCAAATTTGATACTTTAATAGGTGCTAACAATATTTTTAATGTTTTTCAGTATGATCCAGAAGAACGTATTGAGAGTAGAGAAATATTAAAGTGTATTGCACAAAGTAAGACTCCTTATATTAAAGTATATTTTAAATCAGAAGGTGATTTAACCCCGGTCTATCGCTTGGCAATGGATTTAAAAAATGCATATCAAACCCCTGTGTTTATTGAGCTCTTTCCAGTTAATTCAAATATAAGTAATCCTCGCTCATACAAGGAGACTTATGAGAAAGCGTATAAAGTGATTCGTGAATACATTAAAGATGCTGTTATAGTATGGAGTATTACAGATGATAAAGCTTATGAAAGTATGTTTTATTACCCTGGTCATCGTTATGTAGATTGGGTAGGACTTAATATTTATATTCCACGGTATAAATCAGGAGAAGCGTATGTATATGATGGAGAAGAGGCAATAGACTTCTTTTACAAAAGTTTTCAATCTAGCAAACCTATGTTAGTTTCAGGATTGGCAATTTCACATTTTTCAAGAATGGATCATACGTATACCATTTATGATACACAACAAAAACTAGTATATTTTTATGATGACTTATTAAAGAAATATCCAAGGATAAAGGGTATTTTATATGCAGATATAGATATGGGGGAAGTAAGAGTTAATGGTAAAGAAGATTATACACTTACAGGCCAACCAAAATTAGCAGATACAATGCAACAGCTGACCAGTACACTTAATATTATTAATACGTTACAGCAAGAGAATGATACAAAAAATGAAGGTTACCTATGTTATGATATAACAGGTACTTTTTTTAAAAATCAATTATATATTCCATCAGTATACATGAAAACGCTGTTTAAAAAGGTACCTTTATCTAAGATTACAGCAATAGAAGATATTAAGGGAGAAAAGTTTTATGCGTTTAAGGATATAACACATTATTGTAAGTGCTATTATAAAAAATAAAGTATAAGAAAGTGTATTACGATGGTTTAAATTAATTGTGTAATGCACTTTCTTATATTAATTAATTGTTATATATAACAATTAATTAATATA
>JAZKZQ010000176.1:0-17499 GCA_045612745.1 Cellulosilyticum sp.
TAGCATTTAATAACTTGTGGAAAAATGAAGTGGCTAATATGACAGTATTAGAGTTTCCAAAGGTATGTTTAAATAAACTAAAATCTTATCAGAAAAATGAGATGAATTTAGAATTAGATAATATTGAGTTGATAGAACAAGAGGAAGGACAATCAGGAATACCATATATCCCTAAGAATATTGAATTATATGAATATCAACTTGAAGCAATTAATAAATGGTATAAAAGTGGATTTCGGGGAATATTTGATATGGCAACTGGAACTGGAAAGACGTATACAGCTTTAGGTGCACTTACAAAGCTGAGTCAAGCACTTAATAACAATATATTTGTTATTATTATTTGTCCATATACTCATTTAGTAACACAATGGTTAGAAGATGTTGAGATATTTAATGTTAATCCCATAGTAGCATTTTCAAATGGACCTAATAAGTACTGGAAACGAGAATTAGATATAACTATTAGTAACATAAATATGAAGCAGCAAAGATTTGGATGCTTATTGACAACTAATAAAACATTTAGTAGTGAGTTTGTCCAAAGTCAAATAAATAGATGTAGGAGTGATATGTTATTAATAGCAGATGAAGTACATAATTTAGGTGCTTCAGCATTAAAGAAATCTTTAAATAACCATATTAAATATCGTTTAGGTTTATCAGCAACATTAGAAAGACATAGGGATAGTGAAGGAACTAATGTATTAAGTCAGTATTTTGGAGAAAAGTGTATAGAGTATGGATTGCAAAAGGCCATTGAAGAAGGATATTTAACAAAATATTATTATTTTCCTGTAATAACATATTTAGATAGTGATGAACTATTAATTTATAGAGATTTATCTAGAAAGATAGCAAAATGCTATATTACTGATAGTAAAGGGAATAAAAAATTAAATGAGTTAGGTGAATTACTTACATTAAAAAGAGCTAGGGTAGTATCTGCTGCAAAAGAAAAATTAGTTAGATTAAGGGAATTACTGGAACAGTGTAATCAGGAGTCACATTTATTAATTTATTGTGGAGACTCTAGAATAATAGAAAATGAAGAGTTTACAACTAAACAAATAGATAAAGTATGTAATATGTTAATTCAGGATTTGAAGATAAGATGTGCTAGATTTACATATACAGAGACCTCTGAAGAAAGAGAAATAATTAAAAAGGAATTTGAAAAGGGTGAATACTTAAAAGCATTAGTGGCGATTAAATGTTTAGATGAAGGTGTAAATATTCCTTGTATAAAAAAAGCATTTATTTTATCGAGTAGTACTAATCCTAAAGAGTATATTCAAAGACGAGGAAGAGTACTAAGAAGGGCAATAGGAAAAGAATATGCATATATTTATGATTTTGTAATATTACCAAGAGATTTGGAAATAGTGGATACTCTAAGTGAAGAAGAAAAGTTAGAAGATATGTCCTTAGTAGAAAAAGAACTACTGAGAATAAGAGAGTTTGCTAATTTATCGGAGAACTTTTATGAATCGTTTTCGATTATAGATAAGATAAGAGAAAAATATAACATATGTGAAGGTGGAGCAGAAGATGTTAGAGAAGATTTGTGAAGAGTACAAAGTTGATAAAAAAAGTATAGGTAGATTGGTTAATAAAATATTAATGTTAGAGAAACGTAATTTAAATACTAACCGTTATACACAATCAGAGGTAATAGATGAAATTGCTAAAATGATCAAAGAAGAGGTGAACAAATGTTATTAAAATACATCAAGTTAAATAACTTTAGACAGTATAAAGGGGAACAGTTAATAGAGTTCTCTAGTGATAAAGAGAAAAATATAACTGTTATCCTAGGAGATAATACAAGTGGAAAAACAACATTTGTTCAATCATTTAACTGGGCATTATATGGTCAAACAGATTTTGTTACCAAAAAATTAATAAATATGGATGTTGCACAAGCGATGCCTGTAAATAGTACAAAAGAAGTAAGTGCTGAATTAGTGTTTGAACATGAAGAAAATGAGTATAAACTATTTAGAAGAATACTCTATACAAAAAAAACATCAGGAGTAGTAGACTCTTTAAATGAAAAAAAGGAACTAATTATTTTAGATAAACTAGGAAAACCAACTGTAGTAGAAGTTGATGAAATAGATAATGTTATTAATAATATTCTACCTAAAAATTTAAGTGGATATTTCTTCTTTGATGGGGAAAAAATTGAAAAGATATCTGAAAAGAAAGATATGAGAGATGCAGTAAAAAATCTATTAGGTTTACAAGCATTAGAGAGTGCAATTAAACATATTAATCCTAATAATATGTCAACAGTAGGTGGAAAGTTTAAGACAGCCATTAAAGACACTGCAGATGAGGAATATCAAAAAGCATTTAAGAACTGTAATGATAGTGAGAGGAAGAAAGAAGATTTACTAAAAGAGCAAGAAGAGTTAGAAAAACAATTAGCTAACTGTAGAGAACAAGTTGAAAAGGTAAGAAATGAGTTAGCACAGTATAAAAATATGGATGGCCTTAAAGATAAAGAAAGAGAAATTAAGGCAAGAAGAGAGCGTGCGCTTGAACGAATCAGAACTAGTAAAGATATGATTAAATCTAGAATTTCAGATGGGATGCAACCATTCTTTATAAGACCATTATTGGATAAGGCTTTAGAGGTTATTGAAAGAGAAGGCAATATTAATGAAGGAATTCCTAATCTTACGAGTAAAAGTATAGAGCATATTTTACATAGAGGTTATTGTTTATGTGGTACTAAAATTGATGAAGGTAGCGAAGTACATAAACATATTTTAAAGGAACAAAGTTTTGTACCACCACATTCAGTAGGTAGTGCAATAAAGTATTTTAAAAAGGATTCAGATAGAATTTTAAAAAGCAATAATGATTTTTACCAAACGATCGAGAAATATATAACAGATATTAATGACTCTAAAAAAGATATACTATCTTATGACAAAGAATTACAGAAATTAGATGAACAACTCATGTCAGGAGAAAAAGCTGATAGTATAAAAAGAGATTTAGAAATGCTTAGAAGAAATGAAGCCCGTATAGATGGTAGATTAAAAGAAAAAATATCAGCTATTGGAAGATGTGAGCAAATAATTGAAAATAGTAATGTAATAATGCAAAAAAATATGACAGCAAATAAATTAAATCAAGAGGTTAAGCGTTATTTAGAGTATGCTCAAGCATTATATACATATTTAATCAAGGATTATGAAATTAAAGAAACAGAATTAAGAAATGCATTAAATACTAAAGTAAATGATTTGTTCCATGAAATGTATCATGGAAAGAGAAGCGTTGTCATTAATAAGGATTATACAGTTGAATTAGTAGTAGCAGATGAAACATATGCAAATCAAGAGATGAAATTAGATGAATCTAGAGGGCTTGAGACAGTTAAAAACTTTGCATTTATTTCTGGTATATTAGAGATTGCTAAGGATAAAATTGTTTCTAAGAATATAGATTTATTTGATGATGAGTTAGAGGAGCAAGAAGTACTTTATCCGCTTGTAATGGATGCACCATTCTCAAATGCAGATGAAAAACACGTTTCTAAGATATCTTCAGTATTACCTAGTGTAGCAGATCAAGTGATTATGGTAGTTATGGAAAAAGATTGGAAGTATGCACAAGATACTATAAGTAATAAAGTCGGAAAAGAATATTATATTGATAAAAAATCTGAGACAGAAAGTTATATTAAGGGAGCGTAAAGTATGTTTGATAAGGCAATTGTTTTTAAAGGAAAGCATGGAGCTTATGTTAGAGAGTTAGCAAAAGGGGTTCAAAACTTAGAAGATGATGTAACGGTATTTAAAAAGAACATTCAAGTTTGCTTAGTAGCACCTATTATTGGTGTTTTATATAATAGAAGAGCAATAGCTGATAAGAGCACAGATAGAGATACTAAAATAATGCCAGAGACAGTAATAAGTTATCAAGATGACCTTTACTATGTTTTTAAGGTAGTTATGTTATCGTTACAAGACAATACATTGTCGGATGAAAAGAGAATAGATCGTGCATTTAGATATAATTATTCAGACAAGGCAAATGGAAGTGACCAAAGTATAGAAAAAGATAAAGCTGAAGCTATGAAATTATTTGAAGAATACACATTAGGTGGAATAGAAATATTATATGAAAAAATATATAAGAATGATGCTACTAGAGAACATTATTTAGAGAATACATACGAGTTTATAGAAGATTTTTATAAGGATGTATACGTGGAAGAACAAGAAATAGTAATAGAATAAATACTAATTTAGAAAGGTTGATATATGTGAGATTAAGAGATTTATTTCATGATAATGATGAGGGTAGATTAGTATTACCAGATTTCCAAAGGGCCCTAGAATGGAAGGTGGAGAATCAAAAGAAATTGTTAGCATCTTTTATTGTATATTTACCAGTAGGAAATTTATTAACATTAAAAGGTGACCAGAATGATTTTGTAGCTAAGAAATTATGTTTTCCTAATGAGGTGATTACACCTAAAGAAGAATGTTTATATTTATTGGATGGACAACAAAGAACATCTAGCTTAAAAAGTATATTTTCAGACTTCTTTGCGGATACAGATAATTGGAAAGAAACATGGGAAAAAGTTTATAGTGACTTGCAGTTTAGGTGGTTTATAAGAGTAAAACCACAATGTGATGAAGATGATGTATTTGGATATAATGATTTATGCTTTAGGAATTTAAAAAAGTGTGAACCTGGTGATGTTATTGAACGTATTGTACCTAAAAAGGTATATAAAACAAAAGAAGATCAGTGGTATAATCCTGGATTTTATATAAAAGATGAAAATGGTGAAAGGGTAAATGAAAATAAAAGAAAAAATTATATATCCAAATATGCAGCACAAGAATTTTTAGTACCATTATATAGTATATATGAATCATTAGGTACAACGAATAAGCCATTACACACATATGTATTAAGAAAGATTGCAGAAGCAAGAGTAGAGGAGATAATTTCAGAGTTAGATGATATAGCTGATTCTAATATTAAAAGGCAAAGAATTATAGAATTATTACAATCAGTAGAGCCAGATATTGCAGATTTAATTGATAATGAAGAAAATGATGAGATTGAACGCGCATGGAAAGAACTATCAGCTAATTGGAGTGTAAATGTAAATAAGTTTTTAAATGATTTATTAGAACAAGATATTCAAGTAACAGAATTACCAGCGGATGAGATTGGGCGAGCTGTATCTATTTTTGAAAATATTAATAAAGGTGGAACCCCTTTAGATACATATGATTTAATAGTAGCAAAGGCAGCTAGAAATAGAGATTTGGAATCGTTAACTAATAGGATAGTACAAATCTTAGAAGAAGAAATACAAGTACCAGATAGTATATGGGGAAGAAATGCAGGAATAAAACCACAAGTATGGGCACCAGCTTATATAGGAGCAATTGAAAATAAAAATATAGTAAAGATAGTTAAAGATCAGTATTTAAATTTATTATCAATATTATCATATACTACGTATGGGGATGTAGACAATATAAAATTAGACTATATTAAGAGGAATATGATCTTAGAAATTGATCACGAAAAAATAAATAATAATACAGAGAAAGTAATACAAGCTATTATAAGAGCTTGTGTATTTTTACAGTTTAGATGTGGAATAGTAAAGCTGAATGAATTATCTTATAAATTAATGATTTTACCTATTGCATATGCATTTATAAAAGATGAAATTTGGAATGATAGTAGCTTAATTAATAAAATTGAGTACTGGTATTGGTGTTCGTTATTTGGTGGTGCATATAGAGAGGGACAAAATGAAAAAAGTAAAGCAGATATTCAAAATCTATATAAGTGGCTAAATAATATGATAGATAATCCATTTAAGGATTGGGAAAATAAAGTATTAGCAGATTCAGGGTATTCAGATGAAGAGGTGCTATTAATGGAAGATAGTACACATGATATTCCACAAGCGATCCATGTGGGAATACTTCAGTATATATTAAGCCAACAGCCTAAAGATTTTAATCAAGAGGGTAATTATCGATTAAGTGCATGGGATGCTGGAAAGAAGTCTAGGATTACATGTACTAATAAGCCATTTGATTTAGTATTACAGGATCATCATATTTGTCCATTAGGAACAGCAACTAAATTAGGAGAATCAACTAAGCAATTAAGAAGTGATAAAAAGCATAAATTAAATAGTGCACTAAATCGTACATATATATCAGGATATGCAAATAATATCATTAAGGATAAGTCACCTGATAAGTACTTAGAATATATTTCAGATATTGCTAAAGCAGAACATTGTGTAGCAAGTGAATTTAAGAAAGAATATACACAGCAACCAGATGAGACTCAAGATGAGTATTTTATAAGAATACTAAAAAATAGATATGCTATTTTAAAAAGAGATATGATGGTTGAAATAGGGAGACTTTTGGATAGTATGTGAACTTTATCTTATGAAATTAAGCCTGAACTTATAAGACAAAAAGATAGTTGGTATTTATTAAATCATAAGAAAGGCTTAAATGGTATTAAAAAAGTTGACTATACAATACTTAATGAATATAGCACAGTGATTCCACAAGAATTTCAAGAAGAGTTTTCAATAATAAGTATATTTGATTATAGTAACTTAAAAAAAATAAGTATTTATTTGAATTATGAGGGTAAAGTATATAAAGGATATCTTAGTAAAGATCCAAAGGGAAGAATAAAAATAGGTATTGATAGTAATGAATTAAAAAATATTATAAAAGAAGCATTTATAAAAAGTAATAGATTAATCAAAATAGAAAGAGAAAAATCAATGGCTAAAAGAAAAGCTGTTGTACTTGCTGATAAGGATGCAGAATTTATAGAGTTTTATAGAACAGATGTAGAAGATACATATGAAATTAAATTTGTGTTTCAGTGTGAATGGACTAATTAGATATATTTAGTAAACAGTAGAATGAATAGTCCAGGTATGTTGATGTATGAACTGTACCCCTAATAAGTTAGAACTGAAATCTAACTTATTAGGGGTACAGTTGTAAAATTTATTTAATCCTACAAAAATGGGCGGGGTGGGGATGAAAAGTGGGTTAATGTATTAGTTAGAAAATAAATAAAGGGAACAAATAATAGAAAGAGGTAGTTAGTGGATGATAAATTCTATACAACAGTGGATGAAATAAATTTATTAGAGGTTTCACTACTAGATGTGATCCTTAAGTAAAATGGGGGGAGGACTGAAACATGCAAAAGGGAAAAACAGATTTATTAATTATACCAGGAGTAGGTAAAAAAACGAAACAATACTTAGCGAATATTGGGATTCAGTATGTTGAAGACCTTGTGGGGAAAGATCCAGAAGAAATTTATCAAAGAGACTGCATCTGTCAAGGCTATCAATTAGATAGATGCCAACTTTATGTGTATAGGTTAGCAGTGTATTTTGCAGAGACAGAATCACCAGAACCAGAAAAGCTTAAATGGTGGTATTGGAAAGACTAAGTTTTAAGAAAGTATGAAACAGAAAATCCTAGTTGGGATGCCACATTAGGACCATGGTTAGATGTAATCATCAAAAATAAGTGGGCAGTTTATCCGTTAATCATTAAAAATAGAACGGGTATTGTTTCAAAAGATTTCT
This sequence comes from Cellulosilyticum sp., assembly GCA_045612745.1. Taxonomy (GTDB): domain Bacteria; phylum Bacillota; class Clostridia; order Lachnospirales; family Cellulosilyticaceae; genus Cellulosilyticum. Next base: position 7,643 of record JAZKZQ010000176.1, read on the forward strand.
TTCCAATGTTTTATTGCATTAAATCAGATGAATTGGATCTAATTAATTTCACAGCAGAAGACTATTACATGAAAGGTGAATTAAGTAGAGAAGAAAAGAAAAAATTAATCTACGCATTAAAAAGTCATTAGCTTTTAGTAAGTTAGGTGACCGTGCCAATACGATTGAGCTTTCAGAGGTGGATTTAGCCTATGAAGTTTAAAATAAGTAAAATTGTTTAGCCTCTTATGAATAGGGTATAATAGAAAAAGAAATGGAGGGGGCTAGATGTTAAAACCGTTATTAGATCCTAAAATCGATTTTGTATTTAAGCAAATTTTTGGTTCTGAACAGCATCCCAGAGTACTTATATCTTTTTTGAATGCCATACTTAAACCTATATATCCAATTACACAAGTAAAAATTAAAAATACAGATATAGAAAAGCAATATATAGATGATAAATTTTCTAGATTAGATATAAAAGCAACTACAAGTAGTCAAGAAATTATTAATATAGAGATTCAGTTTAAAAATGAATATAACATGATTAAGCGTAGCCTATATTATTGGAGTAAGTTATATGAAGAGCAAATAAGTGAAGGAAAAATTTAGAAATGGCTATAGAAGAAATAAGAGAAGCTAAAGATACCTTACATCGCCTAAGTGCAGATGAAGAACAAAGAACCTTATATGAAATGCGTGCAAAAAGATTAAGAGATGAGGTAAGTGCACTTAATAAGGCTAAGAGAGAAGGGGAAAAGAAAAAAGCTATAGAGATTGCAAAAAACTTAATAGGTCTGTTGCCAGAAGAGATTGTTGCCAAGAAGACAGGCTTAACTCTAGAAGAAGTTAAAAGATTAATCTAGCGGAAAAGGATATATTGTAATGAAGTACCGATATATGAGGAGGTGAGGAAAAGTGACTATGTACTTAAATACCAGTAAGCCTTTAGAAAATTTTAAAGAACTGTTTAATGAGTTGTATTTCGTTGATAAGTCGGAGATTATTCATAAGCTAAATTCTAGAATTGGTACAAAGAGCAAATATGTGTGTGTCACAAGACCTAGAAGGTTTGGAAAATCTAGTGTTGCAGATATGTTAGGAGCATATTATTCAAAAGTAGTAGATACAGCAGAAATTTTTAATGAACTTAAAATTAGTAAATTTGACGACTATGAAATACATTTAAATAAATACAATGTAATAAATATATCTTTTAATGAAATTTCAGATAGAGGAAATCGTTATGAAGATTATATAGAAATGATTAGAGAACAACTTAGAAGGGATATTAAAGAAAAATATCCTTATATAGAACCAGAGAAGTATTTTAATTTAAGTTCTATGTTAAGGGACACTAATGATAAGTTTATTTTTATCTTTGATGAGTGGGACTATATTTTTTATAATAATTTATTTGAAGCACATCAAAATGAATTCTTAGAATTTCTTAGAAACCTTTTAAAAGATCAACCTTATGTAGTATTTTGTTATATGACAGGTGTATTACCAATAAAAAAGTATTCTAGTGGTAGTGCATTAAATATGTTTGATGAATTTACTTTTTTGAAGGATAGACAGTTTAGTGAATACTTTGGTTTTACAGAAGAAGAGGTATTAGAATTATGTCATAGAAATAGCAAATTACATTTTAAGGAGCTAGAGCAATGGTATAATGGATATTTTACAGTAGAAGGTGCTAAGATCTATAATCCTCGATCAGTAGTCAAGGCATTGCAAAATAATCATTGTGAAAGCTATTGGACTAATACAGGTGCTATGGAAGAAGTATCACAATATCTTAAATATAATGTTTTAGAAATTAGAGATGATGTTATTGAAATGATAGCTGGTGAGGAAATAGATGTTTATATTGCTGAAGAATTTAGAGCTGGGCAAGATGAACCTAGGACAAGAGAAGAAATTTATTCAGCAATGATTGTACTTGGCTTCTTATCTTATTGTGATGGGTACTTAAAGATTCCTAATAAAGAACTTATGAGAGAATTTGAAAAGGCACTCAAGGATAAGTCTTTTGGTTATGTATCAGAAATTATCAGTGATTCTAGAAGAATGTTAAAGGCAACAGTCAATGGAGATACAGAGACTGTGGAAGATATTCTTCATAATATCCATAACTCTGAGATTCCAATTTTACAGTATAATGATGAAAACAGTTTATCATGTGTAGTAACATTAGCGTATCTTGCAGCAAGAGATTATTATAGAGTTGAAAGAGAAGAAAAGACAGGCAAAGGTTATGCGGACTTTACTTTTTATCCTAGGAGAAAAAATGATATACCTTTTATTGTAGAGTTAAAAAAAGATGAAGTGCCAGAAGTGGCAATTAATCAGATTAGAGAAAAAGAATATGCGCAAAAGATGCTTAAAGAACATAAAGAGATTTTGGCAGTAGCAATTTGTTATGACTCAAAGATGAAAGAACATCATTGTAAGATAGAGGCACTTTAGAAATATAGCATATCATTTAAGGGCATACTACGAACACAAATCACTAGATACATTATCCCAAGGAGGGTTAAGATAAATTGGTGATATTGAAAGCATGACAATCAAGTGATGCTAGTATTATCAGTATGTCCTTATTGAATACCTATGAAGTTTAAATTAAGTGAAAATTGTTTAGGCGTTTATAAATAGGGTATAATAAACTCTGTCAGTGAAGAGACATTATTTCCATAATAAATACATATAAATGTGGTAAAATAATAGAATTAATAAAATATCTCAAATAAGACTGGAGGTACATAAACATGGCCGTAAGTTTAGTAAAAGGGCAAAAGATTGATTTAACCAAAGGTAATGCGGGCTTAAATCAAATCATGGTAGGTTTAGGATGGGAGCCTGCACCAGCTAATGGTGGAGGGCTTTTAGCAAGTATATTTGGGAAGCCAAAGCAAAATGTGGATTGTGATACAGCTGTTGTTATGCTTAAGGAAGGCGATAGGCTTACTAAGAAAGAAGATGTTATTTATTTTAACAACTTAACACATCCAACACGTAGTGTATGTCATATGGGGGACAATTTAACAGGCGATGGTGATGGGGATGATGAACGCATTTTCATTGAGCTTAAAACAGTGCCTAGTGATATTAATAAATTAGTATTTATAGCAAATATTTATGATTGCATTAATAGAAAACAAGATTTCGGTATGATCAGAAATGCCTATATTCGTATTGTAGATAATGGCACTAAAAAAGAACTTGCACGTTTTAATTTAACAGACAACTATCAAGGTTGTACAGCACTAGAAGTAGGTGAAGTATATCGCCATAATGGTGAATGGAAATTTGCCGCATTAGGAAATGGGACAAAAGATACATCACTTGGAGCAATGATTAAAAAATATTCATAAAAGGGTTATAAGGAGGAAGTAAATATGGGAATTTCATTAGCAAAAGGTCAAAAGGTAGATTTAACAAAAACTAATCCAGGACTCAAAAATGTGATTATAGGATTAGGATGGGATGTTAATAAATATGATGGTGGTCATAGCTTTGACTTAGATACAGCAGCTTTCTTAACAGCTGGAATTGGTAGAGTAACAGCAGACACAGACTTCGTATTTTATAATAACTTAGTACATCCATCTGGTGCAGTAACACACTTAGGAGACAACTTAACAGGTGTAGGTCAAGGTGATGACGAGCAAATCAAAGTAGAACTTGATAAAGTACCAGCACAAATCGAAAAAATTGCATTCACTGTAACAATTCATGAAGCACTTGAAAGAAACCAAAACTTCGGACAAGTATCAAATGCTTACATTCGTGTATTAGATGAGGTGACAGGTAGCGAACTTATTCGTTACGACTTAGGAGAAGATTTCTCTATTGAAACAGCTATCGTAGTAGGTGAATTATACCGTCACAATGGCGAATGGAAATTCAATGCCATAGGTAGTGGCTACCAAGGTGGTTTAGCAGCTCTTTGTGGTAACTTCGGTATTAACGTATAAGAAGATTATAAGTAGTAACGAACAAGAGGATGTTGTGAAACGATTTAACTAGTTTCACAACATCCTCTTGTTCGTTTAAATACCTTAAAAAACCAAGGTTATTGTTTTGGCTTCTGTATCAGTTGCTACAACTACATCAGCATCTATCTTAAGCGTACATGTACGTAATGTAGCCATATCTTTGATAGCATCCCATGTATCTATTGTTACATTTTTGGTATCAGTAGAATAGCCAGTCTCTACTAAATGTTTCCCTTTACTATTTGAAAACTCTAATATATAAGATGAGCCATTTTCTCTTTTTGTTCTTAGTGCCAGTTTGCCATTTACAAAACCAATGTTATCTAATAGGATGCTATTATCGCCTTCTAATATAGGAATATTAAGTCCTTTTGCAGGGATAAACTTTCCAGTACCTTTCATATAGCCTACACCTGCTTCTTTTGGAGAAACACCTTCAACCTTAGAAACATTTTTTAATTGTGCTTTAAATTCTTCTGAAAGAGTTGTTATCTTGTTAAGATATTGAACCCCTTCAATTTGAAATTCAATGGACTTACCTTTAACTTGAGCTGCATTAAGGGATACAGAACTTTGAAGATTATCTTCTGCTGGAATCACCCAAGTTGTTATTGTAGCTGTAGCTTGTGTATTAGAAGTCTTGTTTAAATTAGCATTACTAAAATTAAACTGATACCTTTTATTATTAACCGTTACGATGCCTTTTCCTTCTAAGTTTATCTGAGTTGCTTTTTCAGGAATGCCACTTGTTTTGTCAATGGTTACATCAAAAGCTAAGCTTGTATTTTTACCATTTTTAATATCTTTCATGCCATTAAATGTAATAGTTGTATCGTTTATTTGGATACTTGCTTTATCAGCAGTAACAGTATCATTAACTGTTGCAGCATTTAAGTAACTCAGTGGTGTAATAGCACCTACTGAGCAGCCTGCTACTAGTAGGCTAAATATTGCTTTTTTATAATTCTTTTTTAAATGTGTACTCATTTTTTTCGCTCCTTTAATATTTTAGGTATTTAGCTTAGGCTATAAAAAAACTAGTTACAGTTGATAAATCTTGAGAAACTGAAATGTTATAAGTTTTCTTTGAAGTAGTGGTAATCGTAAAGGCATGGTCAATAGCTGAATATGGGGTAGCAACAGCACAGGCTGTATGATAAATTGAGTCTGCATATTCAATAGTTTCAATTGGTTCAGTTATAAATCCTTTTTGAGTAAGAAGTGTTTTGATCTTTGCACAGGCTTCGTCAGGATTTGTAAGTCCTTTGTTGGCAAGTGATAGGCCATCGCCGATTGTTTGAGGGTCTTCAGAATCAGGAAATTTACTGTTGATAGTAGGACCACCTTGGCAAAGGAGCCCTGATATTTCACCGGTAGTAGCATCTATAAAAATGTCAAAGAAATATTCAGGTGTAACGTAGACACTAATAGACCACTCAGAAGCCTTCTGATTAGATTTTGGATAATAGAACATTTCTAAAGTTTGAGTAGTAAGTTTTACATCATAAAGTCTAAAAAGTTCTTGAGCAGCTATTTCAGCAGCTTCTTGTAAGGATAATTCATTGGCTAAAGGCGTATTTACTTTTTTAGTTTTTTTATCAGGTATCGCAACAGTTTTATAATTGCCTTTCACATAGCCAGTAGGCACTTGCCTAGCAGGTGCATAATTAACAGTAGAAGAGATAGGAATCTTGGTAGTAGTATTAAGTTCTTGAGCAATGGCCACATTTGTAAGAAGCATAGAAGAAGCACCTACTAGTGCAATGATTTTGATACTATTTAAAGGGATTTTAAAGTTATTTTTTGAAAATGATTTTGAAAACATTTAGCGTTCCTCCTTGTAAGTTAAATAGTATAAAAGAATAGTAAACGAAAGTTATCATAATTGTATAATAGAGTTGTAAAAGAGTTGTAAAAATAATAATGAATTATTAAAGTTTTGTGAAAAATATGAGATAATGCAATTAAGTAGTGGGATATTAGGGGAGAGATTATAAGATGGCAGAGATTTTAGTAGTAGAGGATGAAGAGATTATTAATGAATTAGTGAGAAGAAACTTAAGTTTAGTAGGGCATCATTGTATAGGGGTTCTAGACGGTGAAGAAGCTGTCAAAGAAGCATCAAGTAAGAAATTTGATTTAATTATATTAGATATTATGCTTCCAAAGTTAGATGGTTTTCAGGTTTTGCAGGAAGTAAAGGGCACCCCTACCATTTTTTTAACAGCTAAACAAAGTGTAGATGATCGGATTAAAGGACTTTTTATGGGGGCGGACGATTATTTAACTAAGCCTTTTGAAATGTTAGAGTTAGTTGCAAGGGTGGAGGCTGTATTACGAAGAACTAAGAAAGAGGAAAATGTTTTTAACCTAGATCAGCTCAAAGTTGAATTTGAAAGTAGAAAGACTTTCTTACAAGGAAAGTTGGTGGAATGCACACCGAAAGAATTTGAATTATTAGAGGTACTTATCAAAAATAGAAATATTGCTTTATCTAGAGAAAAGCTTTTGGAATTAGTGTGGGGATATGAGTACATAGGTGAAACAAGGACGGTGGATGTCCATATTCAGAAGCTTAGAAAGAAACTAGGGTTAGAAAATAGAATTGTAACAGTTTATAAGATGGGTTATCGTTTAGAGGTGTAAAATGAAAGATAAAACATATCAATGGACTCTAACATTATTTGTACTGTTTATTAATGTGGGGATTATGTTATTTTGCATTATTACGACAAGACATAACTTTTCAGGAATGAAAGAGAGCTATCTAAGGGAACATTCTTTCCTATCCAATAGTCTTACTAAAGATATTAATGTCCTTGAAAATGAATGGAATACAGTAGAAGAGTCTATTCATTATGTTTGTGAGACTTACAAAGAACAATATGGGACACAAAATATTTACTTACAGATTTATAAAGATAATAGATGTGTTTATTCCAGTTTACCTGATTCATTAAATATCAATCAGCAAGCACTAGGAGCAGAAGAAAATGTAACAGTATTACGTGTGAGGACATACGATGGCAGAAAATATGTTCAGATAGTGGGGAATTTATTTAATGCATATAGGGAGTATGCATTAGTTTATTATGCAGATATAACGGATACTGTAGAGGGTTGGCATAAAATGAATGGTTATTTATTTATGGCAGGTATGTTTTTTTCAATGATTTTAAGTATTTGTTTATTTGCATTACTAAAGTATATTTTTAAACCGTTAGAGCAAATCTCATATTTATCTAAAAAAATTGCTAATGGTGAATACAAAGAGCGATTGGAGATTAAAGGCGGAGAAGAAATTACAGAGGTGGTACAAAGTTTTAATACCATGTCGGATCAAATCAAATATCAAATAGAAGAACTAGAAAAACATGCTGAAGAAAAACAAAGATTAATAGATGATATGGCTCATGAATTAAGAACACCCCTAACAGCTATTTATGGCTATGCTGAATATATGCTTAAGACACACTTAAATGAAAAAGATAGATATACATTTTTACAATATATTTTATCAGAAAGTAAAAGGATAAAAAATATTTCAGAGAACTTGCTAGAGATGACATTTATACGGGAAGATAAAGCAATTAAGATGGTGCCTATTCCTGTAGAAGAGTTGTTTAAGAAGGTACATCAAACGGAGAATATTAAATTAAAAGAGAAGGAAATACACTTTTCATATACTAATGAAATAGAAGAGATCCAGGGAAACCAAGATTTAATTGAAAGCCTAATTATGAACTTATTAGATAATGCCATTAAGGCATGTGAGCAAAAGGGAAAGATTACAATGAGAGCGTACCTTGAAGAAGATAAGAAGATTATTGAGATAGAAGATAATGGGAAAGGCATGACAAGCCAGCAGCTTCTTCATGTAAAAGAAGCGTTTTATAGAGGGGATAAGTCAAGAAGTAGAAAAGAGGGAGGGAATGGATTAGGCCTTACGTTATGTGATCAAATCGCTAAAAAGCATGATGCAGAACTAATAATTGAATCTCAATTGAATAAAAAAACAATTGTAAAAGTAATCTTTGCACCCAGGTAAGATATTCAAAGCAGATATAAAAAAGGTACCACTTGAATGAGAATATAAGCATTCAAGTGGTACCTTTGTATATTGCTACTATCTAAATAACCTACTAAAGAATGATTCCTTCTTAATGGGTGCTTTAAGCGGTAAGTCATAAACAAATTCCTCTAGTTTAATGGCGTTAATAAACTTATCGGATATAACAATCTCCATATTATTAGCCCCATTAGGAGAAAGTAGAATAATATCCATGCCCATAGTACGTAGCAATCCAAGTAGCATCCCATCATCTTGATTAAAAGTTTCACGTGAATTCACATACATAATAATCTTTGGTATATCAGAGGTAAAATCATAGCTATCAATAAGATTAATAAGACGTTCATCTGCTGTAAAAAGTGCAGCCATTAAGCGAATACGTTCTTTATCTGTGATATTAAAATTAAAGAAAGCAAGATTATTAGTCGCAAAGGTTTCTTCTAATTTACTTAAGATAAACTCTTGAAGTTCCCCACGTAGTGTAAGCATTTTGCCATAAAGTATATGTTGCTTGATGGCGTCTCTTTTAATCGTATGATCCGAATTTAAACAGAAAGCCAAAGAATATAAGTCTTGCGGATTAATATTTGCCAGTGTCTGTAGGGTACCTTGTGCTTGACTTAAATTCGCTGAGGTTAAATGAGGCGTTTCATAAAAGAGACAACGTTTGGCTTGTCTTAAGTTGCTAATGAGTTCATAGTAGGCATTAACATCCTGATAAACCCCGCTAATTTTAGTAAAGAAGGTAGGCGTATAAACAACGTTACCTTCTGTTTTAAAACCAGGTCTTAATCGAGCAGGTTCATGCCAATAGGTTAATGTATCTTCAATGACTGAGTCCATAATAATAGGCTTTGTGGTCCCATGAGAGAATTGCCATGGTTTATAAATCCCTGTATCTTGATATAAAGCTTGTGCTAACTCATTAGTGGCTTTCTTAGCATAAGTCATCACTTTTTCAACCACTACACCTTTTGCAATACGTTCTTCGTAAGGGACAAGCACAGGTGAAATGTTCCCCAGTATTATATTTTGACATAGTTCATTTGGAACAATATTTTTGAAAGTAGCATCATTTGTAGGATTGAAGTAAACAACATCCATTCCAATAGACACTAAAATAAGTAAAAAATAAACTTCATGCCGTTTTAATGGCCCGTAGAATAAGCATTTAGGCGGTGTATCTTGATTGAAGTCTAAGTCTTCAATATATAAATTACACCAAATCATGAGCTTAGCAATGAAATTGTTACGTATGGTTTCATTGGAAAAACGTTCATTTTGGATAGCCAGAGAGATTACCTCATCTAATGCATGGCGTAGATTGGCATTTAAAGTATCGGAAGCGGTGAGATTAATATCTTCATTTACAAAATGACCAATACGCATCTGAGTAAGTTCTTGTAAAATACTACTTATTAAAGCTTGGTCGCTAGGTTTAGGAATTGTACCATTTAAAATAATGCCTTTATCAGGGGCCTTTAATTTATGGTTAAATAAGGCAAGTGTATCATTATAGGATGATTCACTACCAATGCCTATAAGCTCACAAAAATAGTGATCTGTACGTAAAGAAGGTTCGAAGATTTCTTCAAATAAATTGTTTGCTTTTATTATCATCCCAATAGTATACACTCCTTTTTTAATAAGTTGTATTTATTATAACACCAATCTTTAGATTAAAAAATAAATCTTAATTTGTTATAATGAAAATACAAAGCAATGTTTGAAACAATGTATCTTTAGGGCAAACTAAAGATATACTTTAATTATATTTGAAATTAGTAAGAATGGAGGCT
>JAZKZQ010000177.1:0-8231 GCA_045612745.1 Cellulosilyticum sp.
AAATATAACTAAGCCTACTCCTATATTACTTGAACAATATCCATTAACTGCATCACAGCTTCAACAATTTAAAGATAAGCTTGCTTTATATGCCTCACCTGATGCAAGTATACCTGTATTGCCTTCTAAGCATCTTGAAAAACTTGTACTTAATATCTCCAATGATTGTAATTTAAGATGTAAATATTGCTATGCACATTATGGTACTTATGGTAGTTCAAACCATCTCATGACAAAAGAAATGGCACAACAAATTTTAGATTGTATGTATGGTTATTATAAAAGCATTAGTATTATTCAATTATTTGGTGGTGAACCCACTTTAAATCTACCTGTTATTCAGTTTATTTGTGAGTATATTACTGAAAAAAATAAAACTTTGACTTCTCCTACTGCTATTGGTTTTGTTACAAATGGTACCTTAATAACAGATAATCTTATTGAACTTATTAATACTTATAACTTAAAATTAACTGTAAGCTATGATGGTCATCCTTCTGTAAATGATAAACTAAGAACTTTTTCCAATAACTGTGGAACCTCTTCTTTAATCATTGAAAATATAAAAAAACTTCAAGCTTATACCAGCCAACCTGATTCTATAGAAGTTACTTTCTCTCAAGAACATATCAAACAAGGTATTCGTATTTTAGATATTATGAAGCATATTCATGAAGAATTCGGTAACGTAGATGTACAGATTGCACCAGTAACTAGTGATTGTACATGTTCCTATAGCCTGGACAATCTCAATCCATTTATTGAATCTATAGATGACATATTTACACAAGATAATCCTGATGATTATGTCTATAATATGGTTCAAAAATCTATTAATACATTACTTACTAAGAAGTTTAACCATGATTATATTTGTGAAGCAGGGATTACCACTTTATCTGTTTCTAGTGAAGGCAATATATTCCCTTGTTTTACCTTTACAGATAACCCAGATGTTTATATGGGTAATGTTACTACTCCAGATTTATTTCATTCATCAGCCTTTATGCAAGTTCAAAGTAAATTTAAGAATTTCAGTAAGCATAAAAATAAATTCTGTCAAAATTGTTTTGCAAAGCGACTTTGTAATGGTTGCTTAGGCTCTCATTTCTTAGAAACTGGTTCTCCTTTTAATTTAAGTGAAACGCAATGTGAGATGAATCGCCAAATGGCAGAAAAACTTATTTTAAATATCTATAAATTAAAAGCCACAGAAGCATAAAATACTTCTGTGGCTTTTAATTTATACTTCCATAATGATTGGTAAAATCATTGGACTACGTTTTGTTTTTTGCCATACAAATTCTCTTAAATCATCTTTAACGATTGTTTTGATTTGCGACCATTCTACAATATGTTTTTGTTCACAACGATCTAAAGCTCTACGTACAACTGCTTTTGCTTCATCCATAAGGTTCTCTGCTTCTCTTACATAAACGAAACCTCTTGAAATAATATCTGGACCAGCAACTACCATACCTGATTCTTTTTCTAATGTCATAACAACGATAAGTAGACCATCTTGTGATAAATGTTTACGATCACGTAAAACGATATTTCCAACGTCACCTACACCAAGTCCATCTACTAAGACTTGACCTGATGGTACATTACCTACAACTTTACAGCTATCTGATGATACTTCAATAACTTCACCAATTGCTGCAATTTGAATATTATTACGACGCATTCCTAGTTCCATTGCAAGTTCAGCATGTCTCTGTAAGTGTCTATATTCACCATGAACTGGAATGAAGTATTTAGGTCTTACAAGTGTATGAATAAGCTTAAGTTCTTCTTGGGCTGCATGACCTGATACGTGTGTATCCTCGCGAACAACCTTCGCACCTTTTTTACAAAGTTCATTGATAACTTTAGAAACTGTTTTCTCGTTTCCTGGAATAGGTGTTGAACTTAAAATAATTACATCACCTGGTTTAATGTCAATTTGTTTATGATCAGATGTTGCCATACGTGATAAGGCTGCCATAGGCTCACCTTGACTTCCTGTCATAATAAGTACAACTTGATCATCACGATAACGTTTTACGTCATTGATTTCAATCATAATACCTTCTGGTATGGATAAATAACCAAGTTCACTTGCTGTTTTTACAACATTAATCATACTACGACCAATTACAGCTACTTTACGTTTATATTTAGCTGCTGAGTAAATAATTTGTTGTACACGGTCAATATTGGATGCAAAGGTTGCTACCATAATACGTTTATCAGTATTTGCTGCAAATACATCCTCAAATTTTTGTCCTACCACCTTCTCTGATTGTGTAAAACCAGCACGTTCTACGTTTGTACTATCTGCAAGTAATGCAAGTACACGCTTTCTACCGATTTCAGCTAAACGATGAAGATCTAATGGTGCACCACTAATTGGTGTATAATCTACCTTAAAGTCACCTGTATGAACAACAATACCTGCTGGTGACCAAATTGATAACATAACTGCATCTGCAATTGAGTGATTTGAACGAATAAACTCTACTTTAAAGTTATTACCAAGTTTAATTGTTTCACCTTGACTTACATTGATGCGTTGTGTTGTTTTAAGTAGGTTATGCTCACGTAACTTATTTTCTACAAGTCCAATTGTTAACTTTGTACCGTAAATTGGTACATTAACTTCTTGTAAAATATAAGGTAATCCCCCAATATGGTCCTCATGACCATGGGTAAGCACAATCCCTCTTACTTTATTAATATTTTTCATTAAATACGTAATATCAGGAATAACTGAATCAATTCCTAACATATCATCCTGTGGAAACGCTAAACCGCAATCTATAACTATAATATCATCTTCATACTCGAAGACAGTCATATTTTTTCCGATTTCACCAAGTCCTCCTAATGGAATAATACGCAATTTACTTTTAGCTTTTCTTGGTACCAAGACTACACCTCCATATATCTTTCTATTCTTCTTTATCTACACAATTTTTACATTTTCCATAAAACATTAAGTTATGATCATGTATTTTAAATTGATAAACACGCTCTATCTCTGCTTCTATTTCAGAAAGCAAATCATTTTCCACTTCAAATACCTTATTACATGTTTCACAAATTAAATGATGATGATGATGTACTGAGTCTTCTGATGCGAGTTCAAAACGACTACACCCATCATCAAAATTAAGACGGTCTACAATACCCATTTCTTCAAAAAGTTGTACCGTACGATAAACTGTTGCAAGTCCAATTTCTGGATATTTTTTCTTAACTTCACCATAAATTTCTTCTGTGGATAAATGTTGGTCACAATGTTCGATTAAAACATCTAACACACTTCTACGTTGCAGTGTTAATTTACAACCTTTTTCTTTTAATCTTTCTTTAAAACTTGTAGCGTCCACTTCCTCTTTCCGCCCCTCATTACTTAATTTTTAAATCTCAATATCATATTCATCACTTGCCATAAATTCAGTTGCTGCTTTTTTGAATTCCTCTTCTTCTTCTACAAGCGCATATTCAATTTCATCTTCTTCTTCACTAATTTGTTTTAAAATTGTAGAAATATCATCTTTATCTACTACTAAAAGATATTTAGTACCCTCTAAAATAACTTCATCTACGATTTCAAATAAAATCTCTTCTCCAGTTTCTTCATCTACAAAAGTAATTCTTTCAATATCTTCCATTTTCTCTCTTCCTTCTCTCTATATATTATTATTGATGTGCATCCAAATAATTTTGTAATATGATAGTAGCTGCAAGCTTATCTATTACATTTTTTCTTTTTTTACGACTTACATCCGCTTCTAATAAAACACTTTCTGCTGCAACAGTACTTAAACGTTCATCCCATGTCACAACTGGAATTTTCAATTTAGCTTCTAACTTTTCTTTGAATAAAAGTGTTTTTTCGCCTCTTTCTCCAATTGTGTTGTTCATATTCTTAGGAAGGCCAAGGACAATCTTTTCAACTTTATAAGTTTCACAAAGCTCCGCAATACGATTGAGAGTTGCTTTATGATGTTCTTCTTCTTGTCTTCTAATAATTTCTACACCTTGAGCTGTCCAGCCTAATGGATCACTAATGGCAACTCCTGTAGTTTTTGTACCATAATCTAAACCTAGTATACGCAAAACGTACCTCCTAAAATGACGTGACTCCCGGTCACACTTATAAAAAAACTGTAGGGCGCCTATATCACATCCCTACAGCCCAATTTATGATTTGAGATAAGCTGTCACTAATTCTTCTAAAATCTCATCTCTTTCTAATTTGCGAATCTTATTTCTTGCCCCATTGTGGCTTGTAATATAAGTTGGGTCGCCTGACATAATATAACCGACTATTTGATTGATTGGATTATAACCCTTTTCTTGTAATGCAACGTACACGTCCATTAATGTTTCTCTGGTTGATACATTATCTAAATTTCCGAAGTTAAATTGCATAGTTTCATTCATATTCTCCATATAACTCATCCTCCAACACCTTAGCCTTATATAGCTTAAGTATACCATAATACTGCACAAAACTATATATAATTTTAAAAAATTTTATTAGAAAGATTTACTTTTTTAAGTGTCCTACAAGTAAATCTCCTTCTACTTTATCAATTGTAACATGTTGTAAGGTATTTTCTAAGTTATCTGTACCAAGAGCTTTTACTCTTAAATAATTGCTTGTATGTCCTATAATTGTTCCATCCTCATGAGCTTGTTCAAAGAGAACTTCCACACTATGACCAATGTGCTTTGCCATATAATTATAACGTAATTCCTTTTCTAATGCTCCAAGTGCTTTTACACGTTCTTCTTTGATGGCAGGTACTATTTGATTTTTCATCTTAGCTGCTGGTGTCCCTTCTCTTGGTGAGAATGGGAAGATGTGTATTTGTGCAAAGCCTACTTCTTTGACAAAAGCTAAAGTTTCTTCAAATTCTTCATCTGTTTCGCCAGGGAAACCTACAATAATATCCGTTGTAAGTGCCACATCTGGCCATAAACTTTGTAATTTATGCACACTCTCTAAATATTCTTCTTTTGTATATTTACGATTCATACGTTTTAATACTGTTTGACTTCCGCTTTGTAAAGAAAGGTGGAAATGATGACATACTTTAGGTAATCGTTTAAGTGTTTCAATAAATTCATCCGTTACCACAACTGGTTCAATAGAGCTCATACGAATGCGTTCAATGCCTTCTACCTCATGGACACGTTCTAAAAGCTGCATTAAATTTGTATTACCTAAATCTTTCCCATAAGCCAGGACATGTATTCCAGTTAAAACAATTTCTTTGTAGCCAAGGCTAGCAAGACGTCTAACTTCATCAATAACCTGTTCTTCTTTTCTACTTCTTATTTTACCACGAACATAAGGAATAATACAATAACTACAATAATTATTACAGCCTTCTTGTACTTTAATGTAAACGCGTGTACGTTCACCCATATCTGAAATCTTTAATTCCTCAAATTCTTCAACAGCCATAATATCATCAACTACATTAAGTAGTTCACTACGTTCTGTCATAAACTGATTAACTAGTTCTACAATTTGACTACGTTTATTAGTTCCTACAATAATATCGATTTCTTCAACTTGTTCTTTGATTTGATCTGCTGCAATTTGTGCATAGCATCCCATAGCCACAAGTATACTTTCTGAATTAATCTTTTTTGTTTTTCTAAGCATTTGGCGACATTTACGATCACTTAAATGGGTTACTGTACATGTATTAACAACATATACATCTGCATACTCACTAAAATCTACCACCTCATACCCTGCTACTTTAAAATTCTCTAACACTGCTTCTGTATCGTATTGATTTACTTTACATCCTAGTGTATAAAATGCTACTTTTCTCACATTTATTACCTCTTTTTATTGACATTCTTGTTTTCTAAATATATTATACAAGTAATCTCATAGGTTTTTATTAATATAAAACCTATGTATATTAATCTAGGGGGTCTTTATTTATGAAATCAATTCAAATCTCACTTAATTCTATTGAAAAAGTGAAACAATTCGTTAATCTTATAAGTGTATATGATTGTGACTTTGACCTTTCATCTGATCGTTATATCATTGATGCTAAATCTATTATGGGTATCTTTAGCCTAGACCTAGGCAAACCACTCCGCTTAGATATCTATGATGAACAAGTAGCTGATGATGTTATCAAATCACTTGCACCTTTTATTTATAACGCTTAGAAAAAGTCCACTTGAAGTGGACTTTTTTATTATCATAAAATATTTATCCCTAAGTTTACTAACGAATTCTTACCACTTCTACTTCGTCAATTGCTTTTTGGATCATTTCTTCAATAATTCCCTCTAAAGCTTTTTCTGAACGTTCAATTTGTTCTAATTTTGGTTTTGTTTCTGGATGTTTTGCTACGAAAATTGTACAACAATCTTCAAATGGTTGAATTGAAGTTTCAAATGTATCAATACGTTTTGCAATTTGTACAATCTCTTCTTTATCAAAACCAATTAAAGGACGAAATACTGGCATTGTTGCTGCATTATCTGTACAAACAAGACCATGCATTGTTTGACTTGCTACTTGTCCAATACTTTCACCTGTAATAAGTGCCATACTACCATTGCTTTTTGCAATACCTTCTGCAACGTACATCATAATACGACGCATAATAATTGTAAGCTGTTCATGTGGACACATTTCATAAATTTTAAGCTGAATATCTGTAAAGTTTACAATATGAAGATTCATACTTCCAGTATACATAGCTACTTTTTCAGCAAGGTCTACTACCTTTTGCTTTGCACGGTCACTTGTATATGGTGGTGCATGGAAGTAAACTGCATCTACTTCTACCCCACGTTTTGCAACCATCCAACCTGCTACAGGGCTATCAATACCACCTGAAAGAAGAAGTGTTGCTTTACCATTTGTACCATAAGGCATACCACCTGCTCCTTTATGTGTTTTTGCATATACATAAGCATGGTTACGAAGTTCTACCATTAATACAACATCAGGATTATGCACATCTACTTTTACTTTATCTCCAAGTGTCTCGAGAAGGTATGCACCAAGCTCACAACTTACTTCCATAGAAGTCATTGGGAAACGTTTATCTGCACGTTTTGTCTCTACTTTAAAAGTAATGTTTTTATCCGCACATTCTTCCTTCATTTGTGCTAGTGCTAAACGTTTTACTGCATCAAATGAAACTTCTTCTTCTTTAAGCCCATAAGCAATACCTACAATACCAAAGATACGACTTAATCTGTCAAGTACAGCATTTACATCAATCATATTTTCTTCAAGTGGCTCCACCATAATACGCCCTTGTTCTTTTGTTACTGCAAACTCTCCTAAACTTTTTAAGTTCTTTTTCATATTACTTAATAATCTATTTTCAAATAGATGTCTATTTTTTCCTTTAATCGCTAATTCACCGTATTTGATTAAAAATACATTCTTCACTTTTTCTTTCCTCCTACTGTATATCTTCTTAATAAAGTCACTTGTGTTTGTAAAACTTCTATGACATGGTCAATATCTTCAATATTTGTATCATGGGCAAACGAGAAACGTATGGCACTATCTAATGCTGGTCCCTTAATCCCTAGTGCTGCAAGGACATCCCCATGACCTTTTTTATGACTTGAACATGCTGAACCAGAAGAAACATAAATTCCCTCTTGTTCTAATGCATGTAATAATACTTCTGCACGTACATCTTCAAATCCAAGATTTAAAATATATGGTGCCGCCTCTTCAATACCTGGACCATTAATCCATGTATTTGGAATATTATTTAATACACCTTCAGCTAAACGTTTCTTACACGCCATCATATGGGCATAAATCTCTTTTTGATGTGTACTCACATACTTACAAGCTGCAAGTGTCCCTGCTATGCCAGGTGTATTTTCTGTTCCTGAACGCACATTTTTTTGTTGACCACCACCTAATAACAAACTTTGCATACGTATGGCTTTATTTTTATACAAAAGTCCTACACCACGTGGGCCATAGAATTTATGTGCACTAATTGATAAAAAGTCAATCTGACTGCGTTTCACCTGCACTGGTAGCTTTCCAAAAGACTGTACTGCATCCACATGGAATAAAGTTTCTTTATTTTGAGCTTTAATTAACTTCCCAATCTCTTCTAAAGGCTGAATGGTACCGACTTCATTATTTACATGCATAATACTTACTAAAATTGTCTGGTCATCAATTAGATTTTTTAATTCTTCTAAATTAATAT
>JAZKZQ010000178.1:0-2968 GCA_045612745.1 Cellulosilyticum sp.
ACTACGCTTTACTTATAATAGTATTTATGCACCAAAAATTTTATATTTTTACATTACTTTATTTTTATGTAAGGAGATACTCAATATGATTTATACTGTAACATTAAATCCTTCTTTAGATTATATTATGCATCTAGATAATATAACCTTTAATACCGTTAATAGAAGTCTTAAAGAAGAGGTATATCCAGGAGGTAAAGGGATAAATGTTTCTATTGTACTGAATAATTTACGTATCCCTAATAAAGCCCTTGGCTTTGTTGCTGGATTCACTGGAAAAGAAATTGAACGCATTATGACTAATCTTGGATCAAACTGCGATTTCATTACTTTAGATCATGGCATTTCTAGAATCAACGTCAAACTTGAATCAGGAAAAGAGACAGAAATCAATGGTATGGGCCCACGAATCACTCCTTCTGATTTAAAAGAACTCTTTGCTAAACTAGATGAAATTCAAGAAGGTGATTTCTTGGTTCTTGCTGGAAGTATTCCAAATAGTATACCTGATAGCATCTATCAGGATATCATGAAAGAACTTGCACACAAAAATATTAATATAGTTGTCGATGCCACAAAAGATTTATTAAAAAATGTACTTAAATATAGACCATTTCTCATTAAACCTAATCATATTGAACTTGCAGAAATGTTTGATGTAGAAATTAACTCAGATGAAGAAATAGTAAGTTATGCACGTCAGCTTCAAACAATGGGTGCACAAAATGTACTTATCTCAATGGGTGGAAATGGTTCTATTCTAATTACAAGCAATGATGAAGTTATTAAAATTTCTGCACCACAAGGAACTGTCATTAACACCGTAGGTTCTGGTGATTCCATGGTTGCTGGTTTCATTGCTGGATACCTCAAATCTAAGGACTTAAAAAAAGCACTTAAATTTGCTACAGCTACAGGTAGTGCAACCGCATTCTCACCTTGGCTTGCAACAAGTGATAAGATTGATGATTTACTATCTCAACTTTAACTTTATGCTAAAAATAATACAATAATTTACGACTAATCGGAGGCTTACAATGCGAATTACAGATTTACTCAGCCAAGATAGCATCAACTTAAATTTTACAGCAAATACAAAGAATGAGGCTATTAATATTTTAGTAGACCTTATGATGTCTACTGGCAATATCTCTAACAGAGAAGAATATAAACAAGCAATCCTTACTCGTGAGGAACTAAGTACAACAGGTATCGGTGAAGGAATTGCTATTCCTCATGCTAAAGTAGGTGCTGTGAAAAAAGCCACACTTGTTGCTGCTGTTAGCAAAGATGGCATTGATTATGATGCTTTAGATGGTATGCCATCTCATCTATTCTTTATGATTGCTGCACCAGAGGGGGCAGATAACGCACACTTAGATGTACTTTCTAGATTATCAACACTCCTTATGGATACTAAGTTTAAAGAAAGTCTTATTAATGCAGAAAATAACACAGAGTTTTTAAGGCTTATTAATATTAAAGAAACAGAAAAATTCGGTAACGAACCCGTTATAATAGAAACATCAAACTCTGATTCTACACAATCAGAAGTTTCTCAAGATGGTTATCAAATTCTCGCTGTTACAGCCTGCCCAACAGGTATTGCGCATACTTACATGGCTGCTGAAGCACTTCAAAGCAAAGCTGATGAACTTGGCATTACATGTAAAGTTGAAACAAATGGTTCTAGTGGTATTAAAAATGCACTTACAAAAGAAGAAATCGACCATGCTACATGTATTATTGTTGCGGCTGATAAAAATGTTGAAATGACACGCTTTAATGGTAAAAAAGTTATCATTACTAAAGTTGCTGATGGTATTCATAAATCCACAGAACTTGTTACTAAAGCAGCTGCTGGCGATGCCCCTATTTACCATGCCAAAAATGATAGTAATGGAGATGATAGTGAAACTGCTACAAGTGAAGGGCTTGGGCGTCAATTATACAAACACCTTATGAATGGTGTATCACACATGCTACCATTCGTAATTGGTGGCGGATTATTAATTGCTCTTGCATTCTTAATCGACTCTTTACTCGGCTATACAGATGGACTTGGTTCAAATTCAGCTGCTGCTATTTGGTTTAAACTAATTGGTGATACTGCATTTGGATTTATGCTTCCAGTCCTTGCTGGTTATATTGCCATGAGTATTGGTGAAAGGCCTGCCCTTGCTGTAGGTTTTGTAGGTGGTATGCTCGCCAATGCTGGTGGTTCAGGATTTTTAGGTGCATTAGTTGCTGGTTTCGCTGCTGGTTACTTAATGGTTGGCCTAAAAAAAGCATTATCTGTATTACCACAATCTCTTGAAGGTCTTAAACCAACACTCCTCTACCCATTATTAGGTATTTTCCTTATTGGTGTAGCCATTACATTTATCATTAACCCTCCTGTAGCATTCGTTAATGGATGGCTTACAACTACATTATTAAACATGGGTACAGGTAGTGCTATATTTGTTGGTATCCTTTTAGCTGCTATGATGGCAATCGACATGGGTGGCCCATTCAACAAAGCAGCTTATGTAGTAGGTATTGCCGCTCTTGAAGCTGGTAATCTACAACTAATGGCTGCTGTAATGATTGGCGGCATGGTACCTCCACTTGCCATTGCACTTTGCACAACATTTTTCAAAAATAGATTTACACAAAAAGAACGTGAATCAGGAATTATTAACTATGTCATGGGATTATCTTTCATTACAGAAGGTGCTATTCCTTTTGCTGCATCAGACCCAGCTAAAGTTATTCCATCATGTGTAATTGGTTCAGCTGTTGCTGGTGCCCTTTCCGTACTATTCGGATGCACACTGAATGCACCACATGGCGGTATCTTTGTACTTCCTGTAATTGGAAACCCATTAATGTACTTCGTATCATTAGCAATAGGTTCAATAGTAGGTGCCCTCATCTTAGGCTTCCTTAAAAAACCATTAGACAATTAACATAAGTCGGATCGTAG
>JAZKZQ010000179.1:0-19409 GCA_045612745.1 Cellulosilyticum sp.
AGTGACATACTTTTAAGAATAGGTAATTTGGCTCTACATGAGAAACGTATGAGACAAACTACTTATTCTCGTATAGAAAGCTATTTAGAGGAACTTATTCAATTTGGAAAAACTTAGGCTTAAATTAACGTCTATGATTTAAGTAGTTAAGAGGAAAAGTTTATAAAAAGTCAGTAGGGATAAATAAAAGTCTACTACTGGCTTTTTTTGTATTTATTATTAAAAGTTCTACATTTTAGAGTGAAAAGGTTGGTAAGTAAATATTTTTTGTGAGAATACTTGAAAAAAGTATTATTTTTATGTGCATTTCTTATATGGTGTAATAATTATTAAGAATAGAAGTGATGGAATGTACTTATTAGTACGCACAGTGAATTTAAAAAAAAACTATATAAGTTAAAATATAAATATATATTTCAGAAAAGTGAGGAAGAATTATGGTAGTAAAAAAAACTTAATTAATTATTATGAGATTGGTAAACGAGTAAAAAAGATTAGAATCCAACAAGAAATGACACAGCAAGAATTGGCAGCAAAAGCAGATATATCAGTAAACTATGTAAGTCACATTGAAAATGGTCTATCAAAATTTAGCTTGGCTATTTTATTCAAAATAATAAAGGCATTAAATACAACACCTAATAGAATTCTTTGTACGAATGAAAAGGATGATACAGAGTACATTATTGAAGATATAGAATGTACATTAAGACAATTAAGTTATGAACAGTTGGAGTTCTTGCAAGAGAATATAGACCTTTTAAGAAACTATAGGTTTACTAAATTAAAGTGATAATATGATAAGGGGATTATAATTATGAATTATGAAGGAGAAAATAATGTGTTAAGGAACTATAAAGGGGAAGGTGTATATCTTTATATTGATAATAAGAGATATATTGATTGTGCTTCAGGAACATTTAATTTAGCATTAGGATATTCAGCAAAAGAGGTAGTAGAAGCTGTTGAGGATCAATTACATCGATGTGCTCATCTTTCTTCAGATTTTACAAAACTTAAGTCACAGGAGATTTTTGAATCTTTAAAGGAATATTTACCTGAACAAATAGAGGCTTTTTGGTTTAGAGATATTATTGGTTCAACTGCTAACGAGTGTGCGATTCGAATTGCACAAAAGTATACAGGTAAATCTGATGTGATTTCATTATTTGTATCACATCATGGACAAAGTATTACAACGACAAATATATCTGGTAATGCCTTTAGAAGGAGAAGTTTCTCGAATTCACAAATTAATAGTCTCAAGATTCCTGCACCAGATTGTTGTAATTGTTTCTATGAGCAATCACCTAATAGTTGTCAAGCAATGTGTGCTAGTAAAATGGAAGATTTTATAGAGTATGCTTCAAGTGGTAACATTGCTGCATTTATAATGGAACCTATATTGGGCAATGGGGGAAATATTGTACCACCTACTATGTACTATAAAAAGATTAGAGAAGTCTGTGACCAATATGGCATTTTGATTATTGCAGATGAGGTACAAACAGGATTTGGAAGAACAGGCACTTTCTTTGCAACTAATGGATATGCTAAAGATTTAAGGCCGGATATTATTACATTTGCTAAAGGTGCTGGTGGTATTGGTATTCCTGTTGCAGGTGTAGTGATGCGAAAAGAATTAGATGTATTAAAGGCATGGGAACATTCAACAACTTCTGGTGCTAATCCACTAGCCCTTGCTGCTATGGAGTCGACTATTAAATATATTAAAAAATATGGAATTATTGAAAATGTTAAAAAGCAATCTAATATATTAGAAGATGGATTAAGACGTTTAGCTACAGAATATCCTTTTATTTTTAATGTAAGAGGTAAAGGACTTATGTTTGCATTCGACTTTGTAGATCGTAATAGTGTTAATGCCTTCTTAGAAATTGGTAAACGTCATGGACTTATTCTTAGGGCAAGTCGTTATGACTTTGGACATGCTATTAAAATAAGGCCAGCACTTATTGTAAATGAAAATCAAATTTTAGAAATTTTAGAGAGGTTAGAAGCTTCTCTGGTTGACTTTAAAAATCAATTTGTAAAGGAGAATGACTTATGCGTGCACTAAAATATAATGGAACATGGGATATAGAATTAAAAGAAGTAGAAGAACTTCATGTTATGAAGCCTAACGATGTTATCGTAAAGATAAAATATTGTGGAATTTGTGGTACGGATGTAGGTATTATTTCAGGTTCATATCCTGTAGCAGTAAAGGGAGTAACTATTGGGCATGAAGCGACAGGTGTCATTTCAGAAGTTGGAAGTGAAGTGACAAATGTTAAAATTGGAGATAGAGTAGCTATTAATCCTACTTATTATTGTGGCAAATGTCGTATGTGTCAAAGTTTGCGTATTAATCACTGCGAAAATAAGTTTGGCACCGAAAGTGGTGTAAGCTATGATGGAACGTTTGCAGAATATTATCGAACATCTAGTGAATTTGTATATAAAATTCCAGATGGCATTTCAATGAAAGCTGTTACTTTAACAGAACCTTTAAGTTGTGTGCTTACGGGAACAAGAAAGATTCAACCTTTATCTATGATGACTTATAGTTATGTATTTGGTGCAGGACCTATGGGAATTCTTTATACATGGGCATTATCATTAAAGGGGATTTTCCCAGCAGTTATTGAAAATTCCCCTGCAAGATTTGAATATGCTCAAAACTGCGTACCTAAAGGTGTTAAAATATATCCTTCATTAGAAGAGGCAAGGAAAGATTACTATAATGATCCTAAAGCACCATTGGATCTTGTAGTAGATACAACATCAGGATTATTAGAACAACTTTATTCTGAACTTGCTTGTGATGCGATTTATATGAGCATTGGATTAAAGGATAAATATACACAACTTAATATAAGAGACCTTGCAGATAAGAGTTTATCAATCATTGGTTCTATTGATTCCTTGCATGGTTCATTCCTAGAAGCATTTCATTTAATTACTCAAGGTACAATACCTACAGAAAAGTTAGTAAGTCACGTATTTCCTTTAAAAGAATATAAGGAAGCATTTGGAACAATAGGTTGTAACTTTAATCAAAAAACAATAGTTAATGCAAAAATACCTAATGGTAAAATATTAATTGAATGCTAGTTAGGAAGGTAGAAGCATGATAAAAGGAATAATATTTGATATAGATGGAATTATTGTGGATAGTGAACCATTACATATGGAAGCTTTAGTAGCTACTGTAGAAAAAATAACAGGACAAAAAATAAATATTGAAGTAGAAAGATTAATAGGGTTGTCTTTGGAAGAGACTTTAAAACAAGTAGATGTGTCTGAACAGTATATACCGCAAGTAGTAAAAGAGATTGGGGTATATTATAAGTTACATTTAGATAATAGTTTTTTAAGAGAAGGTATAAAGGACTTATGGGAAGCTTTAATAAAAAATGGAATTAAATTTGGGTGTGTGTCAACAGCAGAACTAGAAGTGTGTAGGATAAATCTGAGTGTTTTAGAAATAGATTCTCAGATAGAGATACCTATTGTAGGAAGAGAAAGTGTATTAAAAACTAAACCACATCCTATGCCTTATTTAAAAATGTTAGAACTATTAGATTTAAAGGCAGAGGAAGTTATTGTATTAGAAGACTCAGATTTGGGCATACATGCAGCGAGGGGAGCAGGTATAGAGGAGATTTATGCATGGCCACATAAACTATCATTTACACAAAGTTATGCAGAAGCTAAGGCAGTTATTTATACATTACAAGATGTTACATTTTTCAAGAAATTATTAATGAGGGGACAAAAAGATGATTAAAGTAAGTTTAATTATTCCATATAAAAACAGAATAGAGAATCTTAAGTTAGTAATGGAAGCATTAGCTAGACAAACTATGGCAAAAGATGAATTTGAAGTAGTTGTAGGAGTTATGGAATATTCAAAGGAGTATGTAGATTTATGTAACCAATTTAATGAGAGTATAAACATTGTAAGTATTATGATTAATAGAACATGGCAAATAGCGTATGCAAGAAATGCTGCAATTAATGAAGCACAGGGAGAAGTTATTGTTTTATTAGATGCAGATATGCTTTTAGGTACAAGTGTTTTAGAAGATTTATATGATAAATATTTTGCGTATGGTCAAAAGCAATGTATTATAGGTCAAATGATAGGTTATGACAATAATTCAGTAGAGGTGACCAAGAGACAAGTAAAGCCTTTTGCCTATTACGAAGAAAAAATTAATAAAATGATGCAGTTAGAAGATAAACGTGTAGATGAACGTTTTAAAGTAGGATATTATTTACCCTGGGCTTTAGCTTGGACTGCGCTTATTGCAATACCTAGAAAAGTAGTATTAGAAAATGAGCTACTGTTTGACTTAAATTTTCAGGGGTATGGTGTAGAAGATTTGGAGTGGGCATATCGTATTTGTAAAGCTGGAATACCATTAAGTTTAAAAGAAGATGTTTGGGGTATTCATATGCCACATATTAGAAATCTTAGAGAGAATAAACAAGCAGAGTCTATTAACTATAAATACTTCTTAAAGAAATGGCCAAGTTTTGAGGTGGAGTTAGCCTGTAGATTTGGAGATTTTGAAGCAAATAATCAGCTTAAATATCTTCGTCAAGAATTACGGTCTATTACAGGAAATACAAAAAGTAGTTTATATGTAGTAGAAGCAGAAGAAGAAGGGAAAGCTATACTACTAGTTGGTGTTATTAAGGACGAAAATGGGCAGTTTAAAAATTTAAAGGATAAATCTTTAATAATTAAGAAACAATTACCACTTGTTGGTATAACATTACCTTATGAGAATTGTACATTTCAAGTATGTTACGTATTAGAAAGTATTGAGAAATTAAGTCCAATTTATAGAAATAGCATTGAAGATGAAGTAACGCGTATCGCCAATGTGGTTATAAAGAAGTAGATACCTGAGAGGGCTTATTTCTTATACTATAATAATTAAAATTTATAAAAACATGGTATAGGCGATCTAATTATTAAACCTTGTGAAGGACAGTTTGATGTTACTTACATTAACAGTGGTATATGTGACATGTTATTGCATCTAAGATTTAGTTATACCAAACCAACCTATTCTTTAACTAAAGTAAATTCTGAGAAACAAGAAGCCTTTAAAGAAAATTTTAAGGTTTTAAATATTTATCCCACAGGTAAAATTGCTTTCGTACATTGATAATGAATTTATCATGTTAAGCTCATACAACCATTTTTAAAAAAGAATAAAGAAAGTCTAGAACTTATATTTTTACTATCCTATAGTCCAGAATTCAATCCTATTGAAGAATTATGGATTGGATAAAGAATGCAGTTATATATAACGTATTTTATAAAAGTATATATGAGATTCGTAGATCAGTACAAGATTTTATAAGATAAATAAATGCTATACAGGTAAAGTTATAGATAGGCTATGCGTTAAAATGTAATTTTACAATCTGTTTTGATATAGTAAAAATAGGAGGGGTTAGATGAAGAAATTATATTGTTTAGTGCAAGAAAAATTAGCAGATAAAAAAGCGATAGTAGTGGGTATAAGTGGGATTAGTTTAAGTGGTAAAACGACTATTGCAAATCAATTAAAAAGTTTATGTGAGATAGAACATTCCGTATACATTATTTCATTAAGTGAAAATGTAAGTATTTATCAACAATCACTCAAGACAGTAAATCCTTCTAAATATTATTATGAGAATGTATATGATTTTGAAGCATTAAAACAAGAAGTTTTAGAGGCTATAAAAATATATGAAATAGTTATTATTGAAGGCCCATTACTTTTTAAACATACTGTAACTATACCATATGATCTTAAGATATGGGTGGATTGTACATTTACAACGTCTATTATGAGAAGTCCAGAAAGTACTAAGGCACTGTATGAAGATTATTTTATGTGGGTACAAAGACAACATTTTTCAATCGATGGACCTAAAGTGCAAGCGGATTATATAATGAGAAATGATGAAATTTTAGAAGTACCTAATGAGATACTAATTGATTTAACACAAGATGAGAAATCTATTCAGAAAATGAAATGGTTTAATAAACCACAAAAATATATTTTAGGAGATAAGATGCTTTATGTAGAAACAGATGCAAAAACTGACTTTTGGCAAAGAACACATTATGGTTTTAGAAATGATAATGCTCATATGCTTTATGTAGAAACAAGCCATGATTTTACTATGATTACTAAAGTTAAATTTAATCCAGTTCATCAGTTTGATCAGTGTGGCTTAGCCATTAGAATTGATGAAGATAATTGGCTTAAAACATCTATTGAATACGAATTGGAAAGTCACGCAAAACTTAGTGTTGTAGCAACAAATTTAGGTTATTCAGATTGGTCTATTCAAGAGTTAGATGAAAAGGTAAATGAGGCAAGCTTCAGAATTACTAGGGAAGGGCAAGACTATAAGGTGGAGGTTGATATATGTGATAGAGGATGGCAGTTATTACGTATTTGTCATTTACATCATAGAAACAAATCTGTTAAATGTGGCATATATTGTTGTAGTCCTATTGAAGCGGGTTATCATGCAATATTTGAGGAGCTAAAGATTATAAAGAATTACTGTTAGGGTAGGTGTATGCATATAAGGAGTAAAAATATGAGAGATCTAACAAAAGGAAATTCACTGAAACTTATTATTAGATTTGCTATTCCACTTTTAATTGGTCATCTACTTCAATTATTATATGGTTTAATAGATTTAAAAATTATTGGAAACACCTTAGGTGATCATGCACTAGCGGCAGTAGGTGCAACCGCGATGCTAAATGAGTTGATTTTAGCATTTACTATAGGAACTACTCTTGGATTTTCTGTTATTAGTGCCCAATATTTTGGTGCATGTAATCTAAGTTTATTAAAAAAGAGTATTATCGTAGGAGCTAAGTTATGTACGTATGTATCGATTATAATTATGATTATTGGTACAATATGTTTGACGTGTATTTTAGAATTACTCAATATTCCTTCAGAGCTAACTGCAGACAGTGCTGCTTACATACGCATTATTATATTAGGAACTATTGTAACAATGTTTTATAATTTTCTTGCTAATTTACTAAGAGCAATTGGTGATGTGATAGTTCCTTTGATTTTTTTAGTTATTGCCGTTATTGTAAATATAGTATTAGACTACTATTTTATTGTATATATTCACACAGGAGTAAAAGGTGCAGCCTGGGCCACTGTTATTGCGCAAGTATTATCGGTTATATTATGCTATGTATATATTAAAAAGAAATATGATTTATTTGATTTTGAAAAAGAAGATTTTGTAATTGATAAGAAATTGCAACGTGTATTACTTACCTCTGGAATGTCTATGGGATTTATGGAGTCTTTATGTTTTTTAGGCTCAGTTATTCTTCAAAGTGCGGTTAATGCTTTGGGGACAAATGTAATAGTAGGTCATACTGCAGCACGTAAGTTAACAAGCTTATTTATGTTACCATTTACTGTATTAGGAGCAACGACATCTACATATTGTAGTCAAAATTTAGGAGCGAGAAAAATAAAACGTATTTGGCAAGGGGTTAAACAAATTCTTATACTTTCTTTAATATGGTGTGTACTGGTAGTGTTTTTAAGTTTTAACTTATCAGCGTATTTAGTGGAATTGATTACTAATACAAAAAAGCAACAAGCAGTATCAGTAGCGATATTATATCTTAAAGTAAATACGGCTTGCTATATTGGGGTCGCAATTGTATCTATTTTAAGAAATGCTTTACAAGGTATAGAAGACCGTACTACACCGATTATATCAAGTTTTGTTGAGTTAGTTGGTAAAGTAGTTATTGTCATGTTTTTAACACCTAGAATAGGTTATATGGGTGTAGTGTTATCAGAACCAATTATATGGGTATTTATGTGTATAATATTGATTGTTAAGTTTTATACACATCCTATATTTAGGCAAAATAAGCTTAGTATAAATAATAATAGAAGAGCATGTTAAATGAGAGAATTCCAAATCATATTATTTTTATCAGGAAAAGTATGGTTGTAATGCAAAGTGAAATATAGGTGTCAACAGATAATATAAAAAAGCAGTTAGCATGAAACAAAAGTGTTAGCTGCTTTTTTATATTTAAAATTATAGAAATTAAACCTTCAACAATAAATATATTTTATGCTGATTTTTTTTGTAATGTAATTTTAAGTGTAATGTAAAAGATTATAAATTGATTTATCATTTCTTATAATTAAAATAATAAAGTGAATATAATTTCGAATATAAAAATAGGTAAGGGAGAAGAGGTTCGTGAAAAGAAATAAAAAAATACTTGTAGTATGTGTATTAAGTGGGAGCATGGTGGCTAGTAGTACAGTCGTGTATGGTGCTAAGGCTTTACAGATGCAATCTAATTTTGTAGTAAATAATGAAAAGTTTAATATAACAGCTTATACAATTGAGGGAAACAACTATTTTAAGCTGAGAGACTTAGCTATGGTACTAAAAGGGACTGGCAAAGAATTTGAAGTAGAATGGAATCCTAGTTTAAATGCAATTAACTTAATAGAAGGCCAAGCTTATACTATAGAAGGCAGTGAATTGTTCTTGGGGAAAGGGACTAATCAAGAAGCTGAAGTTAGTTTAGCACAGGTTTATAAGGGGGATAAGCCAGTCAATTTGTCAGCATATAGGATAGGTGATAGTAATTACTTTAAGTTAAGAGAACTGGGAGAACTGTTAGATGTAAATATAGCCTGGATAGGAGAAACAAATACTGTAAAAGTAGAGATACCTAGGCATGAAACCGAAACAGAGGAGTTAATCGTTATTCAAAGGGATGCCTTAAGTTTGCCAGTAAAGAAAATAGGTGCATATCCTATGAGGCAAGAAGAATATGAAAATATTTTATTAAATATGATGGAGAACAACTTAGAGACTTATGAAATAGCATATAATAGCCAGATGTATGATTGTATTGAAAGTGGTCAATTACAGGAGATTATAAAAGCTGCATATACAGAAGTTTTTGCAAGATATATTGAACAATTTGGAAGTATAGAGGGATTAGGACTTAATATTAATGGGAATGGTACCAGTGGCATTATAGAATTAAAATTACAACCCATTAATGGCTATTCCTTAAAGCTTATCAAAGGTGAATTTTTAAAAGGATGTAGTAGTATCGTTAATGAGTTAATTAATGAAGGTAAATTAACAAGTTCTATGACAGATAAAGAAAAGGCCAAGGTACTTTATGAATGGGTTGTTTCTAATATAGCAACTGATGCGGAAGCAGCAGAGATAAGTCGCAGTGGATATGGTGCTATTACAAATAAGAAGGCGGTTTGTCAAGGGTATACGGCAGTATATAATACGCTTTGTAAACTAGTTGGTATTGAGGCAAGAGGTGTAGTAGGAACAGCAGGGACAACACCAATAGACCATAGCTGGACACTGGCTCTATTAGATGGAGAGAAAGTATATGTAGATATTACTTATGCTGCACTATTATCAGAGAAAAAGGGAGTTTGTGATTTTAGATATTTTATGGCTTCAGAAGAATTTTTAAGTAATGATCATTATTGGGATAAGAATATTAAAAATAGGCCATAAAAGTAGTATAAGCTGCATATAAAATAATATCTATTCTCTTAGGGAGGGGGTATTTAAAAGTGGGAACTATATTAATATTTATAGCTTTTATGGTGTTAGTGATTATTTTACTTGGTGTATTCAATTTTTTAATTGACTTTATAGGAGAACTGACTACAAGCAATAAGAAATAGAAATAGGGGTTACTACAAGGGGGGTGTGGTAACTCCTTTTTTTGTGCAGTTTTGCAAATAGAAGTAAGATGATTAATAAATTTTGGTGGAATATTTATCTAAAATGGTATTTTATAAAGCACCTCAAAATAAATATGTAAGTAACAGATAGTTCATCCAATGAAATATCTTACCGAAGGAGGGGTTTTGTATGAAAGTATATGAAACAAAGGACATTAGGAATGTTGCCTTAATTGGGCATGGTGGTAGTGGTAAGACGACTTTGGTAGAATCAATGCTTTTTAATGTGGGGTTGATCAGCAGACTTGGTAAAGTAGAACAGGGAAATACGGTTTCTGATTTTGAGCAAGAGGAAATTAAACGTAAATTTTCTATTCGTACTTCTATTGTACCTGTTGAATGGGAAGCACATAAGATTAATGTGTTAGATACTCCGGGATATTTTGATTTCGTTGGTGGTGTGAAGGAAGCTATGAGTGTAGCGGATAGTGCAATCATTGTAGTAAAGGCTTCACAAGGCATTGAAGTTGGTACAGAGAAGGCTTGGGAATATGCTGATGAGGCGGGCATACCAAAGATGATTTTCGTTACAGAAATGGATGCATCCGATCAGGATTTTGAGGGCCTACTACAAAATTGTCAGCAGAAATTTGGAAGCCGTATAGCACCTATTCAGGTACCTTGGTATGAGGAGGGACAATTCGTAGGTTATGTTCACGTACTTAAAATGATAGGGCGTAAGTTTGATGGTACTAAGGTGATTGATTGCCCTATTCCTACTCATTTAGAAGAAGAAATTAATTCAGTACGTACCATGATTTTAGAAATAGTAGCTGAGACGGATGAATCATTAATGGAGAAATATTTTGCAGAGGAAGAATTAACGGAAGAAGAAATTGAGAAGGCCTTTAGAAAAGGTGTTGTAAGTGGTGAGATCGTTCCTGTACTTTGTGGTAGTAGTATAAATGGTACAGGAATTACTATTTTAATGAATTCCATTATTTCTCTTTTCCCTGCACCAGATGAAAAAGAAAGTTATATAGCTACAAATATAGAAACTAAGGAACTAGAAGAAGTTGCATGTGCTAGTGAGAATACTAGCTCCATTTTTATTTTTAAAACATTAGTAGATCCCTTCATTGGTAAGTTTTCATTATTTAAAGTAAAATCTGGTAAGGTAAAGATGGAAGATACATTATATAATCCTGAGACTGGTGATAGTGAGCGGTTAGCCCATCTTTATGTGCTTTGTGGTAAAGAGCAAAAGGAAGTACCAGAGCTTTGTGCAGGAGATATAGGTGCAGTTTCTAAGCTTAAAACTCCTAAAACAGGAGACACCTTTGCAGAAAAGGGATTTGGAAAAGTTTATCCTTCTATTGATTTCCCGAAAGCTTTTGTAAAAATGGCTGTGTTCCCAGTGGGTAAGGGAGATGAGGAAAAAATGTCCACTAGCCTTTATAAGCTGATGGCAGAAGATCAGACATTTAATATAGAGTATGATCGGGAAACTCATGAGACAATTATCGAGGCAATTGGCCAGCAGCAGATAGACGTAATTATAAGTATGCTTAGAAATAAATTTAAAGTAGATGTCTATACTCAAAATCCAACTACACCTTATCGGGAAACAATTAAAGGTAAGGCTAATGTGCGTGGTAAGCATAAGAAACAATCAGGTGGGCATGGTCAATATGGAGATGTTGTTATGGAATTTGAGCCTTCAGGTAACTTAAGTTTGCCATATATTTTTGAGGAAAAAGTTTTTGGTGGTGCTGTACCTAAGCAGTACTTCCCAGCGGTGGAAAAGGGCTTAGAGGAATGTATTTCAAAAGGTGTTTTAGCAGGCTATCCAGTAGTAGGCGTGAAGGCTGTATTATTAGATGGTTCTTATCATCCAGTAGATTCTTCAGAAATGGCCTTTAAGATGGCAACTACTAATGCTTTTAAAGATGGTATTAGTAAAGCAAAACCTACTTTACTTGAACCTATTGCCCATGTGGAGATTGTAGTGCCAGAAGAATATACAGGAGATATCTTAGGTGATCTTAAGAAACGTCGTGGTCGTATGATGGGATTAGATATTGTGGGTAAGAAACAAAAAATTGTTGCTGAGATTCCATTAGCAGAATTGTATACTTATCCTACAGATGTTAGATCTATGACCCAAGGTAAAGGGGAAGTGGCGTATAATTTTGAACGTTATGAAGAAGCACCACAAGATGTGCAAGAAAAAGTTATCGCTGCAAGGGCATAAAAAATTGCGAAAAGGGTATAATTGTAGTATAATAAAGTAATGAATATGAAATGAACCCCACGTACCCTTAATGAGGTCGTGGGGTATTTAGCGTAGCAGAAGAAATGTTATGGAAAAGAGGTGCAAAAGATGGAGTGGATTAAACAAGTTTTAAAGGAGAATACAGAACGGGGTAAATTTGACAGTGGTGTTGCCATGTACAAAAATAATGTAGTCACAGAGGCTTATGCTAAGGAAAGAAGCAATGAAGTTTTATTTTATGGTAATGTACATGATGAATATCGTAGGCAAACTTATAGCTGCATGGTAAGTGTAGATTTATTAAGGCGTAATATTCTAGAAAGTAGTTGTGATTGTCAAAGTGTAATTCCTAATCAGGTAAAGCATAATATTTGTTCACATATAGTAGCAGTAGCGTATAAAGGTATTGATGTACTAAAGCAAAAAGATAAAGAGCCAGAGGAACAGTTAGTTTTAACACCTAATATTTATGTAAATGTAGGGAGTTTAAAGAAAGATTATTTTGGTATGGCGTTTGAAATAGAGGGCATTGCTAAGAATGAATATCGTAAAATCTTCACGGCTTATAAAGAGGGGAAAAGACTTTTTTATTTAGGAAAGGGACAGTATTTAAACTTAAAAGAAGAGAAACTACAACAAACCCTTTCTTTAATTGATATTTTAGGAGTTTATAACGAAATTGAGCAAATTAAAATTCCAGAGAAAAAAGCATTATTCTTAGCAAATCAATTAGAAAAAATGGACTTTATAGAAGGACGAGAAAATGTACAAGCAGGGCTTAAAAAACTAGCAAAGGTAAAAGTTAATGAAAAAGTCCCAGAGGCTCTTGAAAATACATTAAGAAGCTATCAAAAAGAAGGATTTAAATTTTTAGTAACTGCAGCAAGCTATGGTTTGGGTGGTATTTTAGCAGATGAAATGGGACTTGGAAAGACACTACAAGTCATTACGTTTTTACTAGCTCAAGAAGGAGCAAAAAGTATTGTTATTACCCCAACAGCCCTTATTTATAACTGGAAAAATGAAATCAAGAGATTTGCACCAACTCTAAAAGTAGGTATTGTTCATGGCAGTAAGGAAAAGCGTCTAAAAGTGCTAGAAGAACATACGGATTATGATGTATTACTGACTACTTATACAACTTATCGAAATGATGAAAGCTATTATAAAGATATAACATTTGATTATTGCATTATTGATGAAGCACAGCAAATTAAAAATGCTAAATCTCAAATTACCCAGACTATCAAAGGGGTGAAAAGTAAAGTACGTTTTGCCTTAACGGGGACACCTATGGAAAATAATTTAATGGAACTATGGTCTATTATGGATTTTGTCATGCCAGGTTATTTATACAATCCACTTCGTTTCCAAAATATTTTTATGACTGAAACATCACAAATTGAGGAACTTAGAAATCTAATTAGTCCATTTATGTTAAGACGTACAAAGCAAGAAGTACTGAGTGAATTACCTGATAAGATTGAGCAGAAGGTGGTTGTAACTTTAGATTTATATCATCAAAAAGCCTATGCAGCTATGAAAAAGCTTATTAAAGAAAAATTAAAAGCAGATGATGCCAATCGTGCAGCACTTTTAGCATACTTAACGAAGCTGCGTCAAATCTGTTTAATGCCAGAACGTATGGTGAAAGAATATAAGGGGAAAAATTCTAAGTTAGACTATTTAATGAGTGTACTTGAAGAAATTGCTGATCAAAAGGTACTTATTTTTTCACAGTTTACAACGGTACTAAAGGAAATAGGTGCCAAGTTAGAAGAAGCACAAATTAGTTATAGTTATTTAGATGGTCAAACAGAAGCTAAGGAGCGTATGGCTTTAGTGGATGAATTTAATGAAAATCCTGAGAAAAAGGTATTTTTAATCTCCCTAAAAGCAGGAGGCACAGGGCTTAATTTAACAAGTGCTAGCACAGTGATTCACTTTGACCCATGGTGGAATCCAGCAGTAGAAAATCAGGCCAGTGATAGAGCACACCGTATGGGACAAAAGCAAGTTGTTACAGTGCTTAAGCTCATAGCAGAAGGCACTATTGAAGAACGCGTCATCGCACTTCAAGATGCGAAAAAGGAACTTATTGAAGAAGTGATGAGTGGGCAAGCACAAAATAATTTAAATGGCTTAACTGAAGATGAACTTATGAAATTATTAACAGGTGAATTATAAGATAAAATAATAGTAGGAAAAGCGTGTGAGATATGTAAGGGCAATGAATCTCACACGCTTTTTTATATAGTTAGTTATTTGTTTGAATAAAAATAAATTGACAATTCTTTATTATTCTAATAATATAAACTTAAGTGGTTAGTTACTTAACTAATTAACCTATGAACTTATAAGGGGGTGATGTGTTGCAACTTATATTAAATGATGAGGAGCCTATCTATATTCAAATTGCTAGAGCCATAGAAGATGAAATACTAGAGGCATCTATTGAAGATGAAATGCAAATACCATCTACAAATGAATTAGCAAAAATATATCAGATTAATCCAGCAACAGTACTGAAAGGCATTAATTTATTAGTGGATCAGGATATTTTATATAAAAAGCGAGGGATTGGAATGTTTGTAAAAACAGGTGCTAAGGGCAATATAAAAAGTAGAAGAAAAGAAAGTTTTCGAGCAGTTGTTATAGAAGAACTTTTAAAAGAAGCCAAAAAGCTTGGGATTCAAAAAGAGGAACTAATCCATATGATTATGGAAAGTAGGGAGGCTTAAGATATGGGAGATTTTGTAGTTGAAGTAAGGAATTTAAGGCATTGTTTTAAAGATGATTTAGTTTTGAAAAATATTAGCTTTAATTTAGAGACTAATAAAATATATGGCTTACTTGGAAAAAATGGTGCAGGGAAAACAACTTTGTTAAATCTTTTAGTAAAAGGATTGCTATTTAAAGAAGGCGAGATTAACTTATTTGGCAAGTCATTAAGGGAGACAGATGAAGTGTTAGAGCAGGTATGTATTATGCGAGAAGGTGAATTTTATAACAAAGAGATGAAAATCAAACGTATTATGAACCTTTATGCTAGTTTTTATAAAGACTATGATAAAGAACTAGAAAGTAAGCTAGTAAGACGTTTTAATATACCGCTTCATAAGGCTTATGGTAAATGCTCGAGAGGGATGCGTAGTTTGGTTTTTAATATCATTGCTTTATGTAGCAATGCCCCTCTTACAATTTTGGATGAACCCACATTAGGATTAGATGCAGAGGTAAGAGAACAGTTTTATGACCTTGTGTTAGAAGTTTATAGCCAGAAGCCACGTACTATGATTATTTCAACACATCTAATAGAAGAAATTGAAAACTTATTAGAAGAAGTACTTATTTTACATAAAGGTGAGCTTTTATTACAGGACAATGTTGAAGAATTACGAAGTAAGTCTTGCTATTTATCAGGAAAAGAAGAAGATTTACTTAGCTTAAGTATTTTAAAAGATAAAGTACCTAAGAAAAGTTTTGGGAAAATGAAAGTGTATAGCTTTTGTGGAGAAATACCAGAAGAAGATATGGAAAAAATAGAAGCTTATCATATTGAAAGAACACCTATGAGTTTGCAGAAAGCATTTGTGGAACTTACAAGAGAAGAGGTGCTTGAGGATGCCTAGGCAGGTGGAAGTTTATTTTAAGAATTTATATAAAATGGATTTAAAAACACTATGCCTCATATATTTAATTCCCTTATTTATAGATGTCATACAGCTTGTATTTATGGCGTATATGATTCCTGAAAGAATTGATTTAAGAAAAGGGCACAGAATTTGTTTCCTTTTGTTGATGTTTCTTATTGGTCATAATCATAGTAATGAGTTTAATGGTTTGATAAGTATTAGAGGAAATAGAAACGCTTTTTTAAAAGGATGCATATTAGCCATGCTTGCTAATAGTATTGTACTTGGTATAGCAGATGTAGGGTTTATGAATCTTATTATAAACTGTATAAAAAGTTTACCTGTCTTACATAGTTATTTACATTTTACTTATTATGATATACAGGATATAGCTATAAATATGATGCTTTATTTATGGGCGACGAGTATAGGATTTTTCATTGGAAGTTTAGATTATAGATTTACAAAAAGTATAACATTTAGCTTAATAGGTATTATGATAGTTTTATTTTATCAGATGTTTATAAGTAAGAGGTTAACTGAAAATCATTATTGGAGTTTAGAGGAGATTTTGTTACAAGATGGTATCTGGGAATATATATGGTTAATTCCAATCTTTATAGTTGGTGGCATTTTATTACTTTGTAGGGCGCCTATTAAGGCATATGCCAAGAGCTTAGAACAAAAGGGGTGAAAAAGATGCAGGTATGGCAAAAATACTTCTTTAAAAGATGGCTGAAGATAGCTGGTTATATAAGTATTTTAGGTGTGATGAGCCTTATATATATGTTTTTAAGAAAAGAAGCAATGACAACTAAGCAAATGGAAAGTATATTGATTGTTGTAAGTACAGGATTATGTTTTTTGTTAGGACTATTGCAGGTAACCTTGGATTATCCATTGGTATTACAAGTTAAGGCAAAACGTCAATGTTATTTGAGACACATGGGAGTAGGAATGATTGTAGGGTGTCTTGTTGTATTAATTTTAGAAAAAATCATTTTTGGGCTTTTAGAGGGTAGCGGATTCAGTGGGCTTATATGGACACAGTGTATATATCGTTATAATACACTTTTAATGATGACCTTATTAGGCGCTATGATCGCTGGAGTTTTTTATCGTTTTACACCTATGATTAGCACTTGTTTACTGGGCAGCTTTATAGCTGTTGGGGTAGCTAGTTTTAGTTGGGGGGTACTCAGTGATCATGTGGTCATTGGGGTAATTTGTAATTTTTATATTATGTTGCTACAAGGACTAACAAGTATTTTTGGGATATTTATATATAATGTGATATTAGTATTTTTAACCTATTGCTTATTATATAGAGCGCCTATTGAAGCCTACAAATGTGATTTAGTATAAATGATTGTTTTAGTAAATAGATTATTGGGAGGGAAAAGATGAAAACATTAAATACAAGAAGGAATATTGGACGTATTATAAAATTGATATTTTTAGGAAGTATACTGGTAGGATTAATAGGTACTATAGGTGTGGTAGTGATGAGTATTCAGGGGGCACCTGATATAGAGACTTTTCAGTTTTTAGCAGAGCAAAATGTACCTACAAAAGTATATGATAGTGAGGGTAATCAGATTGACCAGTTTAATGGTGGAGAATGGAGTGTCTATGTAAGCCTAGATGAAATTTCTAAGGATTTGCAACAGGCTATCATTGTACTGGAAGATGAGAGATTCTATGAACATAATGGGGTAGACTTTAGAAAAATCGGAGGAGCAATTTTTAACAATCTTAGAAATGGTAGCTTAAGTAGTGGAGGCACAACAATTACACAGCAGGTTGTGAAAAATAATATTTCACTTTCTAGAGCAAGTGGTGTGATGTCTAAATTACAAGAGCAGTATTTAGCACTTCAATTAGAAAAAAGGTATAGTAAGGATCAAATTTTTGAATGGTATTTAAATCAAACTGGATTCGGTCAAGGTACAGCAGGGGTGCAAGCAGCTGCAAATCGTTATTTTGGGAAAGATGTAAGTGAACTTTCTTTAGTTGAAGCTGTAGTACTGGCAGTAATCCCAGAGTATCCTACCCGTTATAATCCGATTATAAATCCTGAAAATAACTGGGAAAAGGTACAAGTATGTTTAGATAAATTAGTTGCAGCAGGATATATTACAGAAGAAGAAAAAGAAGAGGCCTTAGAAGATAAGCCTTATGAAAGAATTAACGAAACACAAGTAGCATATGCAGAACGTGAGATTCATCAATATTATGTAGAGGCAGCAATTAAAGCAGTTAAGGAAGACTTGAAAAATCAGTGTGGTTATACAGACTTAGAAGCAAGTAGTGCAATTTACGGTGGTGGACTTCAAATTTACACAAACTTAGATAGTAATTTACAAGGCGTTGTAGATAAGTATATTGGTGAAGAAAGTGAATATTTTAAAGAGGCGTATGAAATTGTTTTGGAATATAGTATCGATGCTATAAATTCAGAAGGAAAGCGAATAGAAGAAAAGGCATTTACTACAGTCAAAAGTCAAGATGATATTGAAGCATGGCAGATTTCACAAAAAGCAGCTTGGGGGATTACAGAGGAAGCAGACATTATAACTGAAAATCTCATACAAATCCCACAACCTCAAGTAGCTTTTGTATTAATGGATTATAAAAATGGTGAGGTTAAGGCACTTGCTGGAGGAAGAGATAAAACAGTTAATCAGGGTTTAAATTATGCCACACAAGCATTAAGAATGCCAGGTAGTACTTTTAATATATTAGCAGCTTATGCACCCGCTTTAGATATGGGATGTATAGATGAAAATACAGTTTTAGAAGATGTACCTTTTGAAATTACTTTAGAGGATGGGCATATATATAAACCTAGAAATTTAGATGGCAAATATAAAGGTAAGATAAGTTTAGAGGAAGCGATCTATGAACGTAGAAATGCAGTAGCAAGTAAAGTATTAGTAGAGGAGGTTGGGGTAGAAGAAGCATTTTCTTATTTAGAGAAGTTCGGTTTTACAAGTCTAGAGGATACAGACAAAACTGTAGCATTAGCTCAAGGTGGATTAGTAAAGGGTGTAACAGCTTTAGAACTAAATGGTGCATATAGCGCTATTGCAAATGATGGTACATATATTAAGCCAACTTTATATCGCGAAGTAAGGGATGCAAAGGGAGAGATTATTTTAAAATCTGAACCCGAAAAAACAACTATTATAAAGAAAGGAGTAGCACAACTTCTTACAAAGATGATGGAAAGTACAGTAGAAAAGGGAGAAGGAACGTGCATTAAGGAAAATTTTAATACAGTAAAAGTAGCTGGTGAGCTTGAAAAACGAAATGGAACTAAGGATATGATTTTTGTAGGTTATACACCGTATTACAGCGCAACCATTTGGACAGGATATTCAGAGCCTAAAAAAATAAATGAAGAGGTAACAAACTATGGTATGGACACTTGGGCCAAAATTATGAATGAAATCCATGAAGAATTAGAGTAGGACATATTAATTAAGTAATATATAGAGAAATCATTTATAAACTAGATTTATTCATAAACATAAAGTGGTTTCTCCCAATGATTTCACATTACTAAAAACTATGAATAACTAAAATTTATAAATCATAGACGTTAATTTAAGCCTAAGTTTTTCCAAATTGAATAAGTTCCTCTAAATAGCTTTCTATACGAGAATAAGTAGTTTGTCTCATACGTTTCTCATGTAGAGCCAAATTACCTATTCTTAAAAGTATGTCACT
>JAZKZQ010000180.1:0-9360 GCA_045612745.1 Cellulosilyticum sp.
TTCGTCAAAGAAACACCATTTTGGATAACAGCACACTTTTCAGCAATGACTTCTTCGGTAATATTTTTAGCATCTAGAAGCCCAAGTGTCATTGCTTTAGCAAAGGTTTCAGGTAGAAGTTTAGAGTGGCGTTTCATAAAAGCAGATGATTTTGCTATTTCTTCGATAATTGATGGTATAAAAAGTTTAAAAAGTCTAGATACTAACTTTGCAATATGCATGGGAAACCTCCGTTTTTTGAGTAGTGTTAGACTATAGAGGTTTCCCATTTTTATTGTTTTTTCTGCTGGAAAAATTTAGTTTAAAGTTTACGCTTATGATTTATAAATGTGAAATCTATAATATAGTAAAATAAAAAGGCTAATATGTTATATTAATTGATAAGAATAGGATATCATAGAGAAGTTATGTATAAATATAAAAACCAGACACTTTGAGATGAATAGAGTGCCTGGTTTTTATATTTAAGTACGTTTAGAAAATTCATGATGACATTTAGGACAAGTAATACGAATATTACCACGTCCTTTAGGTACACGCAGTGTTTTTTTACAATGAGGGCATTTATAGTATTTATGTTCTTTATCCTTAAGTCTAGAAAAATGTTTTTGAACTTTATTTTTAGTACCTAGAGTTTTTTGCCAAATGGGATGCCAAAAGTTCATAAATTTACGATTTTCCTCATAACGCTTAGAAATATTTTTTGAGAACATACGATAAATACAAAGTACAAGTGGTATATAAGAGATAATAGATAAAATAGGTAAACGGATTAGTGGTGATAAAAAGGATAAAATAATTGAAACGATAAGTAGTGCAAGGCAAAGTTGGTCACTGCCGTAACGTCCTTGCATAAACCTTTTAAATTTATCTCCCATATTATTGAGCCAGTTCATATAAGTGATCCCCTTTCTTAAAATTTCCTAG
Source organism: Cellulosilyticum sp. (assembly GCA_045612745.1). GTDB lineage: Bacteria > Bacillota > Clostridia > Lachnospirales > Cellulosilyticaceae > Cellulosilyticum. The sequence continues at coordinate 928 of JAZKZQ010000180.1, forward strand.
TCACATTCTTTGAAAAATCTTATAATATTTTTTATAAGAGACTAAAGAAGGTGGAGGGAAATAATGAGTGTTTTAATAACAGGTGCATCAAGTGGCATTGGGTTAGAAATGGCCAAAATTTTTGCACACCATGGATATGACCTTATTGTAGCATCTAGAAGTAAAGAAAAAATGGATATTTTAAAAAGGGAATTAGAGAAGCAGTATAAAATTAGAGTAGATGTATGTAGCGTGGATTTATCACAGGAGAATGGTGCAATCTTATTATATGAAGAGATAAAGACATTAGGTGCAAAGGTTGAAATTTTAGTTAATAATGCAGGGGCAGGGTATGTAGGAGATTTTGTGGAAGCTGAGTGTGAAAAAGATTTAAGTATTATGACACTTAATATGACAAATTTAACCTTATTAACTAAATATTTTTCCCAGGAAATGATAGAAAATGGTGGAGGGAAAATTTTAAATGTAGCATCTACAGGCTCTTATCATCCAGGGCCATATACGGCTACTTATTATGCAACTAAGGCATATGTATTATCACTTTCAGAAGCATTATGGCTAGAAATGAAACCCTATAATATAACAGTTTCGGCCTTATGCCCTGGTGCTACAAAAACTAATTTTGCTAAATCAGCAGGAAAAGTAGATTCTAATATAGCCATGTCGCCTGCTTTCGTGGCAAAGGCAGCTTATAAAGGACTGATGAAGGGGAAACGTGTTATTATACCAGGAATGCGTAACAAATTATTTGTAAAATTACCAAGGTGGCTAGTTATTGGAATGATTGGCAGATATCAGGCGGCTTTAGCTGATAAAACAAAATAGAGATAAAATCCTTAAAAGGCATAGGAAAAGCCACTTTTATCATATATATGCTAGTGGTAAATTCATCAGCAAAGGTGTGATAAAAATGATTGAACCTAATAAGGGTGAAAATATGATGCATAGTATTAAGAGCATGGGCAAATGCGATTCAGATAATGATGAACCATCTATGAAGCAGGAAAAAAACAAAATGAAGAAGCAAGATATGGATTATGATAAAAAAGAGGCAAAAGGTCAAGAGCTAGATTGGAATATGGATTGGTCTGGTATGATGGGAAAAGATAAAGATGATGACTGCTATGAGAAGATGGAAAAGAAAGAAAAGAAAGAAATGAAAGAAATGAAAGAAGAAAAGAAGTGCCCACCAAAGGAAAGTAAAAAGTGTGGAAAGCCTGAGGTGGAAAAAATAGGTATGGGAGAGAATAAGGCCGAGAGTAGTATGAAGATGGGTGTTTGTTGCATGATGCAAGATGGCATGAGTGCACATAGAGCAGTTACAATAGGTGATAAGATGCCTAAAATGACAGTCCAAACAACAATGGGGATGAAAAATTTGCCAGATGACTACTTAGGTAAATGGCTTATTTTATTTAGTCATCCCGGAGACTTTACACCTGTGTGTACCACAGAGTTTGTGTCCTTTGCTAAAAATCATGAAAACTTTAAGCAATTAGATACAGAGCTTTTAGGTCTTTCCGTAGATCAGGTTCAACCACATATTAAATGGGTAGAATGGATTGAACAAAACCTATGTACACCTATTCCATTTCCGATTATTGCAGATCCTATGGGTAAGGTAGCAAATGAACTTGGTATGATACACAGTGCTAAAGGAACTCAAACAGTTCGGGCTGTTTTCTTTGTAGATCCTACAGGTATGATTCGTATGATTTTATATTACCCCGCTGAGGTAGGACGTAATATGGAGGAAATTATTAGAGCACTTGCAGCACTTCAAATTGCTGATAAACATAAGGTTGCCATGCCTGCAAATTGGCCAAATAATGAACTTATTGGGGACCAAGTGATTATACCACCACCTACTACTATGGCAGGTGCCGAAAAGAATAAGGCATCCTATTGCTGCTATGATTGGTGGTTCTGTTATAAAGCATTAGAATAGAGTTTTGAAGTAAGAGGATTATCTCCTCCTTTAAATTTTCATATAAAAACAGGGCTATTGCACAAACTAATCTAATTGATTGTGCGATAGCCCTGTTTTTTGGGTTGATTGAGGGATGTAATATAGATGGAATTGTTGTATAATTCAGTAATATGATAAAAATGATATATAAGATTTAAAAGAATTTAAGAGGTGAGCATATGATGGAAAATGAAATGGAGAGATTAAAACAAATAAAAGAGGAGAAAAGGCAGCATATTAGAAAGTTAAATGAGCCACCCCATTTAACTTTAGGTGAAGAAGTTGGTAATGCCATAACTCATGGTATTGGCACATTATTAGGCGTAGCAGGCTTTGTATTATTACTTATAAAGTCAGATACAGGGTTTAAAATCATGGCATCATGTTTCTATGGCATTAGTTTAGTGTTACTTATGTTGATGAGCTGTTTATACCATTCTTTTAAAAGTGGAACAGTAGTAAAAAGATTATGGAGACGTTTTGATTATTGTTCTATCTATTTCTTAATAGGGGGAACGTTTGCTCCTTTATATTTGGTATATTGGGGAGATACCAGGGGCATTATACTTTTTTGTATTCAGTGGGGATTAATTGCTTTTGGAATTACAATGATTGGGGTTTTTGGTCCAGGTAGATTGAAGGGGCTACACTTTGCTTTGTATTTTACCATTGGTTGGAGTGCACTGATGTTTATCCCAGATTGGATTCAGCATGATATGCCATTATTTTGGCTTATTATGAGTGGAGGTGCTATTTATACCATAGGCATGATTCCCTTTGCAAAGAAGAAAAAGTATACGCATTTTATATGGCATTTCTTTGTATTGGGTGGTGCAGTATTACAATGGTTTGGAATATATCTATTTGTATATTAGTTAACTATTATAAACAGTATGATTGGAAAAGACTTACTTGGTATCAAAAATATTATATTGATAAAATGAGAATTGGAACAAATTAAAAATAACAATAAGATAAAGTAAGTAATTAAGTAAAGGGGTAGGGAAATATGATAATGGAGGGAGTAGTAGTACTTATATGTGGCATTCTAGTTTATGCCATATGGAAAGAGTGGCAAACACTTAAAGTTAAAGGAAACTTATTATATACGTTTAAAAATCATGGAAGAGGTTTATATACCTTGGCTATAGTTTATTTGTTAATGGCTATACTCTATAATCTGGAGTATATAGGTGATATGGATAATAGACCATTATGGCTTGTAGTAGCCTGGGATATGGTTTTTTTCATTACACTATGGCGATGTCTTAGAAAATATGGTATTTATGAAAATTTAGTGGTAGCAAAAAGGGGTTATTATAAAAGTAAGGATGTTATAAATTTTCATTGGGCGCATTATGTAGTAAAATCTCAAGTAGAGGCATTGATATTAGAAGTACCTAAAGGGTATATTTTTAAACGGAAGACAATAACTACTATAGAAATCGAAATACCAATAGAAGATGTAGCAGAAGTAGAAGCAATTCTAAAGAGCTATGGTATAGAAGAGAAAAAAATAGGAAATAATACTTTAAATGTAGAGGTATGACAAATAACATAAAAAATCTGTTTAAGTCGTTGATTTTCATAAAATGATATGTTAGAATTTCCTAAGTAAATACTATAAATTAAAGACGATGAAGCGAAGTAGTAGTAGGAGTTATTTTTTCAGAGAGCTATTGGGTGGTGTGAAATAGTAGAATGCTTGTATGAACTCGTCGCTAAGTTCCTGGCTGAACTAATAGTAGGTCGTGGCGGGACTTCCCGTTATAGAAGATTTGAGTGTACAAATTTAAATTATTAAATTTTTGACAAGCAAAGGTTTAATAATTTAAATTGTGAATAAGAGTGGTAACGCGGAAATATAACCTTTCGTCTCTTTGATACTTCTATTTAGAAGTCTAAGGGATGAAAGGTTTTTTATTGTTTTCGTTCATTACAAAGGAGGAGAAAAAGTGCAATACAATCACAAAGAAATTGAACAAAAGTGGAGAAAACACTGGGAAGAGCACCCAGTAAATGTTGAAACACCAGATAAGAAACCATATTACTGCCTTGATATGTTTCCATATCCATCAGGAAATGGTCTTCATGTAGGTCACTGGAGAGGTTACGTACTTTCAGACGTATGGAGCCGTTATAAAATGCTTCAAGGTCATTATGTACTTCACCCAATGGGATGGGATGCTTTTGGTCTTCCAGCAGAAAACTACGCAATTCAAAAGAAAGTACATCCAGCTATTGCTACAGCAGAAAACGTAGCAAACTTCAAACGTCAACTTCATGATATTAGTGCAGTTTATGATTGGGATAAAGAAGTAAATACAACAGACCCAGAATTCTACAAATGGACACAATGGATTTTCCTTAAAATGTTTGAAAATGGCTTAGCTTATGAAAAAGAAATGCCGATCAACTGGTGTCCATCTTGTAAAACAGGTCTTGCTAACGAAGAAGTTAAAGAAGGTTGCTGTGACCGTTGTGGTTCTACAGTAACTAAGAAAAATCTTCGTCAATGGATGCTTAAAATCACAAACTATGCTGAAAGACTTCTTAATGACTTAGAAGGTCTTGAATGGCCAGAAAAAGTTAAGAAAATGCAAGCTGACTGGATTGGTAAAAGCTATGGTGCTGAAATCGACTTCGAAATCGAAGGTACAGATGAAAAAATCAAAGTTTTCACAACTAGACCAGATACACTTTATGGTGCAAGCTTCATGGTAATGGCACCAGAGCATGCAAAGGTAATGGCACTTACAACAGATGAGCAAAAAGAAGCTGTTGAGAAGTATGTATTTGATGCTTCTACAAAATCATCAGTAGACCGTATGGCTGATAAAGAAAAAACAGGTGTGTTCTTAGGTAGATATGCTATTAACCCACTTAATGGTGCTAAAATCCCAGTATGGATTTCAGACTATGTACTTGCAGACTATGGTACAGGTGCAATCATGTGTGTACCAGCTCATGATGACCGTGACTTTGCATTTGCTAAAAAATTCGATTTACCAATTATCCAAGTTATTTCTAAATCAGGTGAAGCTGAAGAACTTACAGAAGCTTACACAGAAGCTGGTGTCATGATTAACTCAGGTGATTTCAATGGTATGCCATCTGAAGAAGCTAAAAAAGCCATTCCAGAATTCCTTGAAACTAAAAACATTGGTAAGAAAACAACAAATTATAAACTTCGTGACTGGGTATTCTCTCGTCAAAGATATTGGGGAGAACCAATTCCAGTAGTTCACTGTGATAAATGTGGTATCGTAGGCGTGAAAGAAGAAGACCTTCCAATTCGTCTTCCGGATGTAGAAAGCTATGAACCAACAGGTACAGGTGAGTCACCACTTGCTGCTATTGAAGAGTGGGTAAATACAACTTGTCCTTGCTGTGGTGGTCCTGCTAAACGTGAAACAAACACAATGCCACAATGGGCTGGGTCATCTTGGTACTTCTTAAGATATCCAAATCCACACAATGATAAAGAGCTTATCAGCAAAGAAGATATGAAAAAATGGCTACCAGTAGATATGTATGTTGGTGGTATTGAACATGCTGTTCTTCACCTTCTTTACGCACGTTTCTATACTAAATTCTTATATGATATTGGTGTAGTAGACTTTGAAGAACCATTCAAACGTCTCTTCAACCAAGGTATGGTTACTAAAGCTGGTGCTAAAATGAGTAAATCTAAAGGAAACGTAGTTTCTCCAGATGAACTTGTTGAAAAATATGGTTGTGACTCACTTCGTATGTATGAACTCTTCATCGGACCACCAGAACTAGATTCTGAATGGGATGATAGAGGTATTGAAGGGGTTTACCGTTTCATCAATAAAGTATGGAAACTTGTAGATGAAAATACACCAGTTGCAGAAACAAAAGAAATGGAAAGACTTCGTCATAAACTTATCCGCGACATTACTGTACGTATGGAAAGCTTTAACCTTAATACAGTAGTAAGTGGTTTCATGGAATATACAAATAAATTCATTGAAATCCAAAAGAAAGAAGGGGGTCTTGCTACTGAAACACTTAAAGCCCTTATCGTTCTTTTAGCACCATTTATCCCTCACGTAAGTGAAGAATTATGGACAAAAGTTGGCGGAGAAGGAGATGTATTTGATAATACATGGCCAACATATGATGAAGAAAAAATGAAAGAAGACGAAGTTGAAGTTGCTGTTCAAATCACAGGTAAAATCGCAGCACGTATGATGATTTCGCCAGAAGCAACACAGGAAGAAGCTATTGCAAAAGCTAAAGAACTTGTAGCTGATAGATTAGAAGGCAAAACAATTGTTAAAGAAATTTACGTTAAAGGTCGTATTGTAAACCTTGTAGCTAAATAATAATAAAATAAAAAATAGTCTATTTATAAAAAAATATATTTTTTTAAATAGACTATTTTTTCTATAAATAAACATTATTTTTAATATTTTTCTATAAATAAACATTATTTTTAATATTTTTATATAAATTCACATTTTTTTTATTATTTTGATATAAACTTAATTTAACTTTCCTAATTTAAGTAATGCTTTGATCAATAGGCCATTAAGCTTTTTGGGGCAGTTGTTAAATTCATATTATATCTACGCCCTTGAAATTCAGTACATAAAATAACTAGTTTTAAAACATTTTTATAGATGGGAAAGTTGAGTATTTAAGAAATATATTTTAAAGGAGGGATTAGATGTTTTATTGTAAAGGAAGATTTAATGGAAAAAATGTAGTAGTTACAGGTGGAACTTCTGGAATTGGAAAAGAAACTTGTATTAGAGCAGGACTAGAAGGGGCATTTGTTATTGTCTCTGGACGTAATAAGGAACGTGGAGAAGCTGTAGTAGAGATAATTAAAGAGAATGGTGGTAAGGCATTATTTATTGCTGCTGATATGCAAAATGAAGAGGATATCATACAACTATTTGATACCATTAAGACAGAAGTTGGGCCAGTACATGTTGTTATAAATAATGCTGGAATAGTTGGTAAGAGTCAACGCATTGACAAAATGAATAAAGAGGATTGGTTTCAAGTAATTAATACAAATTTAAATGCTGTTTTCTTATGCTGTCAAGAAGCGGCAAAAAATATGATTAGTAATAATATTTCAGGAGCTATTGTAAATGTTTCATCTGTGGCAGGAATGACAGGTGTTTTACATGCGTCAGCATATGTGGCGTCTAAACATGGTGTTAATGGTTTGACAAAGGCTGTTGCAGCAGATTTAGCACTATTTAATATAAGATGTAATTCTGTAAATCCTGCTTCTACACAAACACCAATATTAGAGTCTACTAGAGACGCAGTAAAAAAACAAATTGGTGATTTAATGACACAAGGAAAAACATTAGAAGAAGCTAAAAAAGAAACCATTATAGGTGGTAAGACACAAACATTACAAAAGAGAGAAGCAACAGCTAGTGAACAAGCCTCCACTATTCTATACTTAGCATCAGATGAAGCTACACATATAACAGGATCAATTGTAGCAAGTGATGGTGGTTATACAGCATATTAAGAAGATAGGAGAATGATAAATAAATGAAAAGATTTGAGAATAAAGTAATGATTATTACAGGTGCAGCAAGTGGTGTAGGAAAGACAGTTGCACTGCAAGCTGCTAAAGAAGGTGCAAATCTAGTACTTGCTGATGTAAATGAAGAAGCAGGCAGAGAAACGATGGAGGAAATTAAAGAAATAACAACAAACATAGAGTTTTTATTCAAAGATTTATCAAAGAATGAAAATTGTAAAGCAGTAGTGGACACAGCGGTTACAAAATTTGGTGGTGTAGATATTTTAATTAATAACGCAGGAATAATGGGACCCACAGGCAGTATAGATAAATTGACAGAAGAATCTTTTAGGCGTGTATTAGATATTAATTTAATGATTCCATTTTTCTTTTCAAATTATGCAATAAAGGCTATGTTAAAGAGAAAAAGGGGTGGAGCCATTGTAAATGTTTCATCACTTACTGCGCTTAATGGATCTCAAGGAAATTGTGCATATATAACTTCCAAAGCAGCAGTAAATGGACTGACAAAGACTATGGCATTAGATTATGCCAAAGATAGAATTAGAGTTAATGCAGTTTGCCCAAGTACTATTAATACACCTATGTATAGAGAAGCATTAGAGCGGGTAAAGCAAAAAATAGAAAGATTAAATAGTGTAAATCAAAGTGACATGGGAAATGAATCTGCAAGAAGGATTTTAGCACATCAAGATTTTGTTATAGAACCAGAGGATGTGGCTCATGCTATTCTATATTTGGCATCAGAAGAATCAAATAATATAACAGGTACGCTTATTCCTATAGATGGTGGTGTTTTGTCCTTTTAAAATAATTTACTTATATGTATATTTCAACTTTATAGTTGCTTGCTCTATATAAAAAGACTATTATGCAATTAAATAGTCTTTTTATTATAGATTTCACATTTATAAATTTTAGT